>JBAVPI010000412.1:0-6096 GCA_049692915.1 Pyrinomonadaceae bacterium | reverse complement strand
CCTCCACACCTGCGGCGGCGCGCGTCGCGCCCGGCTCAGGAGCGTCCAAGACAACTTCCACCCCGACGGCTTCCGTCAACCAAGGCGTGACCAAAGCAGTCGCCGCGAAACCGCCCGCCGGGCCGGTCGTGCAGAGCGCTCCTGAGCCTCCGATTAACAAATTGCGGCGGCGCATCGTGTGGGCAAGCATCGTTTCGTTTCTCGGCGTCAGCTTCCTGATGTTCCTGCGCTTCTTCCTGCCGCGCGCGACCACAGAACCTTCGAGCGTCTTCTCCATCGGTTTCCCCGGCGACTATTCTTTCGGCGTGGATACGAAGTGGCAGCAGCAGCATCGCATCTGGGTCGTGAAAAACTCGGAGCGCCTCTTCGTCATCTTCGCCAAGTGCACGCATCTGGGCTGCACGCCCGACTGGAAGGCGAGCGAGAACAAGTTCAAATGCCCCTGTCACGGCAGCGGCTACGACAGCGAGGGCGTCAACTTTGAAGGGCCTGCGCCGCGCCCTATGGATCGCGCGAAGGTCGAAGTGGACGCGCAGGGACAGGTCGTCGTTGATACCAGCAAACTCTTCGACGCTCCGAAGGGCGGGCAGACGCACTTCGACGATCCCGGCGCGTTCATCCGCGTCTGAAGTTTATTCAAAGGGGAGATCATTCGGGGAGCAACAGGGTTCGCATTTCTCATTTGACGATTTAATCGAGCGGTTCGGGAGAGACACCTATGGAGCCTGAAGACCCAAGCCTGAAAGAGGGCGGGGAGCAGGGATTGACCGGCAAAAGCGTGGGCCTTCTGGACAGGGCGCGCGAGCAGGGGCTGGCCCTCAAAGAGCGCGCCGAAAAGGAAGTCCAGACATATAAAGACCCGCAGCAGACGCAACTCTGGAAATCAATTTTCCGCGTCTCGCACGAACGCACAGACCCGCGCAATCGCTCGCTCGCCATTCTCTCGAACGTCTTTCTCCATCTTCATCCGGCGAAGATTAACCGCGACGCCGTCCGTTATAACTTCACTTGGGGCATGGGCGGCATCACGTTCTACCTCTTCATCGTCCTGACCTTCACGGGCGTCTTGCTGATGTTCTATTACCACCCGACGAAGGTGCAGGCGTTTCGCGACATTCTCTATCTCGAACATGACGTGCCGTTCGGCAAGCTGTTGAGAAACATGCACCGCTGGGCGGCTCACTTGATGATTATCACGACTTGGCTGCACATGCTGCGGGTCGTGATGACGGGTTCGTACAAACGCCCGCGAGAGTTCAACTGGTGCGTCGGCGTGGTGCTGCTCGTGCTGACGCTGCTGCTCTCTTTCACGGGTTATCTGTTGCCCGACGACCAACTCGGCTTCTGGGCCGTGACGGTGGGAACGAACATGGCGCGCGCGACGCCGGGCTTCGGCAGCGAAGGGCCGTTCGGCCCGCAACTCGGCATGACGCCTTATAACGACGTGCGCTTCGGATTGCTCGGAGGCTCCATCGTTGACGCGAACGCCTTGCTGCGCTCTTACATCTGGCACTGCATCGGCATCCCGCTCGTCGCATCCATCTTTATGGCGGTACATTTCTGGCGCATTCGCAAGGACGGAGGCATCAGCGGCCCCGCGCCCGTGATGCTCGAATCTGAGATGAAAGCCCTGAAGAAATGAAAGGACGTTAATCGTAAATCGTGAATCGTAAATAGAAAAACCACGATTCATCTCAAGTCATCTCAAGCACTGTTCACGATTTACCATTGACGATTTACTAATCATGGACTGGCATCAACTCTGGAAAATTTCGTCGTCGCCGGACAACATCCCGATTGTCGCGATGTTGTTTCTGGTGCCGTTCTTCACGTGGCTGGGAGTGAAGCAGGCGCGCGAGAACGACCGGCTCATCGAGACGCTCGAAGCCGACCCGCAGTTGGCGAAGACGCATCATCGCAAAGCCCTGCCGTGGCGACCGGGCTGGGCGCGTGAACTGCACGTCTGGCCCTACCTCGTGCGCGTCGAGTTTCTGGCTGCTGTAATCGTCACCGTCATCCTCTTCGTCTGGTCAATTACGCTCAACGCGCCGCTCGAAGAGCCTGCCAATCCGAACCTGACGATGAACCCGTCGAAGGCTCCTTGGTACTTCCTCGGCTTGCAGGAGATGCTCGTCTATTTCGACCCGTGGATTTCGGGCGTGGTGATGCCGAGCCTGCTGCTCATCGGCTTGATGGTCTTCCCTTACGTGGACTCGAACCCTCTGGGGAACGGCTATTACACGATCAAGCAGAGACGCTTCGCGGTCGGGATGTTCTTCTGGGGCTTCTTCATGTGGATCATCCTGATCTTCATCGGCACGTTCATCCGCGGGCCGGGGTGGATTTGGTTCTGGCCGGGACAGACGTGGGATCACAACACGGTCGTCTTCGACAAAAACGTTGACCTCCACGAGTACGTCGGGATTACGAGCGTCGGCGGGAAACTCGTCTTCGGGGCGATTGTCGTCGGGCTGTTCTACATACTCGGCGGGCTGTTCTTTCACTGGCTGATGAAGCGCAACGCTTTCGAGCGTAAAATTCTGGAGCGCACGAGCCTTCTTCAGTATCTGACTTTCCAGTTCTTCGCGATCACGGTGCTGCTCGCGCTGCCCGTGAAGCTCCTTCTCCGTCTGCTGCCGATTCACATCAAATACGTGTGGGTCACTCCTTGGTTCAATGTCTGAGAACGTTTCGAGCGGAGGAACGTGAGACGTGGCTGATATTTCTGAGACAGACAAGCTGGTCAAAGCCGAACCTCAAGGCCCGGCCCCCGACCCGATTACGAGTCGTTCGACGAGCAGCATCCTTTTAGTGTGCGCGCTGATGTTGACGGGCGTGCTCATCTGGGCGTTGTGGGACGAGGTTTACGGCATGCGCCCTTGGAAGGGCTATCAGCAGACCTTCGTCAAACGCTACGAGCGTTATTTAAAGCGCGTGCAGAAGAAGGGCTTCAAGTCGGAGAAGGAGGTCAAGGCCAGCGACGATTACCAGCGCCTTGCCGCCGAAGCCAAAAGCGCGCGCGACGATGTTGACCCGCAATTGAAAGAGATTGACGGGCAGGTCAAAACGATTGACAGCCAACTCGACGCAGTGACGGAAGAGTTTCAGAATAAGCGCGGGCTGATTACGGTCAGAAATTATCAGGTCGAGAACGCCGCCGATTCCAACAAGGCGTCCATGCGCAAGGACGTGGAAGAACTGAAACTCAAGAAGGTCGCCATCAAGATGCCCGCCGACGACGGCTCAGGCAAGATGCAGAAACAAGACCTCAACTTTTACGAGTTGGAGGCGAAGTACACAGACCTCAAAGCCAAAAAAGCCGAACTGCTCACGCGTAAAGGCGACCTGCTCAAAGAGCCGACCGAGTTGGACAAGAAGCGCGACGAGTACGTCAAGGACAACGTGACGGAGATCACGCAGTCGCAGGTCAGTCTGCTGCTCAACAACAAGCTGAAAAATTTCGACTACGGCCTGCACCAGATCAACGTCAACGAATCGAACATCGTGGATCGCTGCGAGACGTGTCACCTCGGCATCCGCGAGCCGATTTCCATCACCGCCGCCGACATGATGCCCGCGAACAAGCGCAACAAGCCGGACAGACTGGCACGCGCTTTCGTCAGTCATCCGGGCAGGGAACTTCTGCAAATTCACGCGCCTGAGAAGTTCGGCTGCGCCAGTTGTCACTGGGGTAACGGACGCGCCACGACCGATCTCGCCAAGGGGCACGGCGACAATCCTTTCTGGCTGCACCCGCTCTTCAAGAAAGAGAACATGGAGGCGGGCTGCCAGCAATGCCACTCGAACGACCGCACGCTGCAAGGCGCGACGACGCTCAACCTCGGCAAAGATTTGTTCTACGAGCGCGGCTGCGTGGGCTGCCACCGCTATGAAGGTTATGACCGCGAAGCCGACGCTTTGAGCGGCGCGCGCCAGCAGATCAAGCAACTCGACGACGAGCGCACCGCCAACGAGCGCGCGGCCAACGGGGCGCGCGCCGAGAGTGCCAGCGCCGCGAGCGACGAGGAAGCGCAGAAACTTCTCGCCCGCGCAGAGTCTCTGACAGTGACGAACAGCCAGCTTGAAGCGCGTGAGGATCAACTCAACACGCAGGCGCGTTTCCTGATGCTGGATCAGAAGAAGGTCGGGCCGAATTTGAAGGACGTGCGTTTGAAACTCCGCAAGGAATGGATTCCCGTCTGGCTCAAAGACCCGCAGGCCTTCCGTCCCGGTACGAAGATGCCGACCTTCTGGTATCTGTCGGGCGAGCACAACGGCGTCGTCCCTACAGAGCAGCAGGACACGGAGCGTAATGCCATCGCCGCTTACCTGTGGCAAGCAGCCTTCGAGGGGCAAGTGCCGCCGCAACCGCGCGGCGACGCGGGCCACGGTAAAGAGTTGTTCGAGACGCGCGGGTGTCTCGCCTGCCACTCCATCGGCGAGGGCGAACAGAAAGTCGGTGGCGAGTTCGCCGCGAACCTGACGCGTGTCGGCGAGAAAGAGAACTACGACTATCTCGTCCGTTGGGTGCACAACCCGCGCGAGCGTTGGGCACCGTACTGCCCGAAAGAGAAGCGCGACCTGACGCCGGACGATTACAAAAATCACGGGCAGCCTTACGTTTTCGATGTCGGGCATACGCAGTGCCCGAACGACGGCGCGGAGTTGCAGGTGCAGAACATGACCGTGATGCCGAACTTCCGCCTCGCCGACGCGGACGCGCGCGACATCGCGACTTACCTCGTGTCGCTCTCGCAGGAAGTCTCTTACCCGAACGCCTCGTTCATGGACGACCCGAAGTTGAAGGAGCAGGGGCGCACGCTCATCAAGCAGTACGGCTGTGCGGGTTGCCACGAGATTCGCGGCTTTGAAGAGGAGCAACGCATCGGCAAAGAGTTGACGAATGAAGGCTCGACCCCGCTCGAACGCCTCGACTTCGCGCTCATGACGCAACGCGCGGAGTTGGGCTTTGATGCCTACGACGAGAAGAAGAAGACCGACGAATGGTACAACCACAAGGGATTCTTCGAGCACAAAATCAGCGACCCCGGCATCTACGACATGGGCAAGGAGAAAGACCCCAAAGACCACCTGCGGATGCCGAAGCCTTTCCTCAAGCCTGAATGGAAGACTGCGCTGACGACATTCCTGATGGGCAGCGTCGGCACGGAAGGGGCGAACGTCCCGACCTCTCTCTTCTACGCACCGGCGAACGAGCAGAAAGACATACAGGACGGCTGGTGGATCGTTAAAAAATATAACTGCATGGGTTGCCATAACGTGCAGGTCGGCCAACGTTCCATTCTGTCTGGACTGCCGCAGTATCAAGAAGGCGGCGCACTAGGTCGCGAGCAACTGCCGCCGGGCCTGATGACCGAAGGCGCGCGCGTTGACCCCGAATGGCTTCTACGTTTCTTGAGCGATCCGTCGCTCACCGGCACGGGCACGGAAGGGCGCAGTCCCAACCCGCACGCGGCGGGCGCGAACGGGGCGAAAGAGAACGGCGGAAGC
Organism: Pyrinomonadaceae bacterium; assembly: GCA_049692915.1. GTDB lineage: Bacteria > Acidobacteriota > Blastocatellia > Pyrinomonadales > Pyrinomonadaceae > JAIVJG01. Next base: position 585 of record JBAVPI010000412.1, on the reverse strand, counting down.
GTCGGACAAAACAGCGCGCAAAATTCGTCGGACGTGATGGGCGCGCTCAAGCCGCAGCCGGGTGAGAATCGCAACGGCGTGCGCACGTATTTGAAGGTGCGGATGCCTACGTTCAGCTTCTCGCCGAACGAACTGCGCACGCTGTTGAGGTTCTTCCTCGCCGTCTCGGCTCAACAAGAGCCGTATATCAAACAGGAACTCCAGCCTTTAACGGATGATGAGCGCGATCTCGCTCGCTCGCTGTTCACGTCGCAGGCCGCGCCCTGTTTGAAGTGCCACATGATCGGCGACCCGGCGCACGACGCGACGGCGACGGCCCCGAATTTCCTGCAAGCCGGACAGCGTTTGAAGCCCGACTGGACTGTTCGCTGGATGCTCGACCCGCAACGCATCATGCCGGGCACGGCCATGCCTTCGGGCCTCTTCAAGCGCGACGGTGAACGCTGGGTCTTCGCCAGCCCGCTCACGGGCAGCCTTCAACAGAGCGCCGAAAATTATTCGGGCGACCATGCCAAGCTGCTCATGCGTTATCTCTTGCAGTTGACGCCGGATGAGCAGGCGCGCGCCGCTCACGCCGTCCCGACC
>JBAVPI010000411.1:0-2769 GCA_049692915.1 Pyrinomonadaceae bacterium | reverse complement strand
CCTTGAAAATCATTAATTCTGCATTCGCGCTTGCATCTCCCCGCGCTGTATTTGTTGCAAGCTACCCTAAAGCCAATAAATCCGTTAAATCCGTAACCCAAGCGTAAAAACAGTTATTGCTTTAGGTGTAACAGGGGGTTTAATCTCGCCTTTCGCGTTCCGCGTCGAGCTTCCTTGCACTCGCGGCTTTCCGACGCTGAAAATTCTAGCTTGCCCGGACACACAAATCCTTAGACCGCCGATTTTCTTAACCTTCGGCGGCTTGGACTAGTTGAAATTGAGCGGGCTGCTTAGAACAGCGACAGCACGCTTTGCAAAAGGTTCAGCGCGGCCTGTGCCACTGAATCAGTCGCGGAAGTCTCCTCTGCTTGCCCCGTGATGGTGGTGTGAATCTCGCCCTGTGGTATGGCCGCAGGCGCGGACGGCGGCGGCACGACGGGGGTATCTATCTGGCCTGCGAAAACAGGCACGGCCAACGCGAAAGTGAACGCGACCGCTACGCTAAGTTGGCGTAAGTTTTTCATGGTGTTCTCCTGAAAGGTGTCTTTCCTGTTGTGATGGGCGGGTATAAAAGCCTTACCTGACCATCTGAGACGAGTAACGCGGGTGAATCTTAGCAGTCTGCCGCGTTGGGATGTGCCTTTACATTATTACCGACTCTCCGGGAAAGGTAGTCCTCACATGATTATTTCGAGCCAATTGCTTCACGAAATAGCCAATCCCTCTCTGAGCCGAGACGGGCGGGCGCGGCTCAGATGCCGTCTCGCCAAAGAATTAGAGGACATCGGAAACTACGACGCCGCGCGCGAGGCGATGGGTGAACTGTGGCCGCACTTAGGCGAGCGTCCGGTAATGGATGAACTCGACGAGGCGACGGCGGCGGAAGTGGTGTTGCGTGTCGGTGTACTCACTGGCTGGCTCGGCAGCGTTAAGCAAATCGAGGGAACGCAGGAGGCAGCCAAGAATCTGATTAGTGAAAGCATCACTAAATTTGAGAGGATAAAGGATACAGAGAAGGTAGCAGAGGCACAAATGGAACTCGGCTCTTGTTATTGGCGCGAGGGCGCTTTAGACGAGGCACGCGTCTGGTTGAAAGAAGCCTTAGACAAACTATCTGAAGCGGCGGGCGACGTTAAAGCCGTCACTCTGTTACGTCTCGCTATAGTTGAAAGAACCGCTAAAAGATTTAGTGATGCTTACCACGTTCTAACGATAACCGCACCCTTAGTAGATTCCAACGGCAGCGATACACTCAAAGGCAAATTTCATAATCAATTCGCCACTATATTAGAGAACTTGGGCAGGGCAGAGGGGAGGCCAGATTATATAGACCGCGCGCTCATCGAATACGCGGCGGCCAGTTTCCATTTTGAGCAGGCCGGGCATAGGCGTTATCAAGCCTGCGTCGAAAATAATCTCGGATATTTATTCTGCACTATTAATAAATTCGCTGAGGCTCACGAACACCTCGACCGCGCGCAGGCTCTCTTCACCAGCATGAAGGACGACGTGCACACGGCGCAGGTGGATGATACGCGCGCCAAAGTGTTGCTGGCCGAAGGGCGCGCGGCTGAGGCTGAAAAGCTCGTCCGCTCGGCTGTCCAGACGCTTGAGCGTGGCGGGCAGCAATCGCTCTTGGCCGAAGCCCTGACGACGCACGGCCTGACGCTCGCGCGCATGAATAGCTATCCGCTGGCGCGCCTGACGCTGCAACGCGCCGTCGAAGTCGCGGAGAACGCGGGCGACACGGAAGCTGCGGGGCTGGCCGCGCTGACCATCATCGAAGAATTAGGCGAGCGCCTTCCGGCGCACGATCTGGGCGCAACTTTTGACCGCGCCGCCGAACTGCTCTCAACATCCGGCAACCGGGAACATACAGACCGGCTGCTGGCGTCGTCTCGCCGCGTGCTGTTCCTCGCCGGAAAGTTGCCTTCGCCGCCATCGTGGGAGGGCTTCAACTTCTTCGACGCGGTGATGCGCTATGAGGCTTGTCTCATCGAAGGCGCGCTGAAGGAGGCGGGCGGCGTTCTGGCGCGGGCGGCCGAGTTGCTCGGCGTCGGGCGTCAAAGTTTGCACTCCATGCTGCACAGGGGACGCCATCAAGACCTCGCGTATCTGCGGACGCCGGTCGAGTCGCGCAAAAGCAGTTTGATCTTTCGTGACGATTCGGATTGCCCTGAGATACGGGCCGTCTCAATCCTGCACGTCGAAGATGATCGCTTCGTGGCGGAGGTGGTACACGACACCCTCGATGATGAAGGGTGGCTGGTCGAGACGTGCGGCGACGGAGCGACGGCGTTGGAGAGACTGGAAAGCGGGGCGCGGTTCGATGTCCTGATTCTCGATCACAAGTTACCGGACACAACCGGAATCGAGTTGGTCGGGCAAGTGCGGGCCATGGCACACCGTGAGCGGACGCCGATCATCATGCTCTCCGGCAATGATGTAGAGGTGGAGGCGCGGCGAGCCGGTGCTAATGCCTTTCTGCGAAAGCCGGATGAGATGTCTGTGCTTGCAGAGACGGTCGCACGCCTGCTGGCTCGCAAGTTAAAGCAGCGTTGAGAAGGGAAGTATTCAGGCTTGGGGGTGGGCGTTCGTCTCCTTCGCTCACCGGGTCGGCACGCTTGCGGAGTGGACGTGAGTTGTGCCGGTGCGGGGTCGCCGCGCTACGGGTTGGGGGACGCGGCGGCCTCGTCGAATTGAAATGAGGCGAGCGCGGGGGGCGCGCACGTCTCAGGCCGGCACGTCCGCTACAGGGTGGGGGCGGGC
>JBAVPI010000410.1:0-10679 GCA_049692915.1 Pyrinomonadaceae bacterium | reverse complement strand
GCTCTGGGTGGTGCTCATCGCGCACGCCGCCATCGCGCTCGGCACGCTCTCCGGCGGCTGGCGTATCGTGCGGACGATGGGCACGCGGATTACGAAACTTAAGCCGGTCGGCGGCTTCTGCGCCGAGACGGGCGCGGCATTGACGCTCGCTTACGTGACGCTGACGGGCGTGCCCGTCTCGACGACGCACACGATCACGGGCGCGATAGTCGGCGTCGGTGCGACGCGCCGTCTCTCCGCCGTCAAGTGGGGCGTGGCCGGTCGCATCATGTGGGCGTGGGTGCTGACGATCCCGCTGGCGGCCATTATCTCGGCGCTCTCATACCTCATCGCGCGTGCCATCGGCAACCTCGTTTCATAACTCAATCGTCGGGTTGGTCAACGAACGTCGTTGCGCTCCGGCAGGCGTTGCGCGGCACGACTGTTGCCGTCTCACGTTTGCCACGTCGGAAGCGGTACGCTATCCGGTACAGCCAACTTCAATCACAGGGAGAAATCGCATCATGGATGAACAGAAAACAGGACGGGACAGTTTTCCGAAGAAGGAATCAACGGGCGAAGGCTCAAACTCCGGCAACGCGGGCGCGGGAGAGCCGCGCACGGGCGAGGGCGGCGCAGGCGAAGGCGCAACTCAGGAAGGTATGGCCGGTCAGGGCACTGGACAGATCGGCGGAGCCGACGGCGAGAGAGAGACGAGCCGCTAAAGATAGGGGTCAGGGGTCAAGCGGGCCGGGGTCAGCAAGAGGAGTGTCTTGACCGGACACACGGCCTCTGTTCCCCGGCCCCTCTTTCTTTTACGGCTGCGTATAGACGGTCGAGCCGTCGGCCTTGCGCTCCCAGTAGAAGGGGGCGCGCGGTCTGGCCTGCGGGTATTCCTCGTCCATGTTGCGCGTGTCATAGAGCACGCCGTTAATCATCACATGGCTGATGGATTCGCTGTTGCGTATGTCGTCGAGCGGGTTCTTGTCGAGCACGACGAGGTCTGCGAGCTTGCCCGCTTCGAGCGATCCGATGTCGTTGTCGAGTCCGAGATATTGCGCGCCGTAGAGCGTGGCGCAACGCAGGGCTTCGAGCGGCGTCATGCCTCCCTGTTGCAGCATCCACAGTTCCCAGTGCGCGCCGAGTCCCTGTAGCTGCCCGTGCGCGCCGAGTTGTACCTTGCCGCCCGCGCGCAACACCTCTTTGACCGATTTCGCCAACTCGAAATGATAAAAGTCGTCTTCAGGGACGAGCATGCGACGACGCGAGCGCGGGTCAATGCGCGCGGCGGGAACGAAGCGCAACAGCTTTTCTTTTTCCCAGACGTTCGTGTGTTGATACCAGTAGTTCTCGCCCCAGATGCCGCCGTAGCCGACGATGAGCGTGGGCGTGTATTGCGTGCGACTCTTAGCGAACAGCGTCACGGCATCCTTGTAGAGCGGCGCGATGGGGACGGCGTGCTCGATGCCTGTGTGACCGTCGAGAATCATCGTCATGTTATAGAAATAGGTCGAGCCGCCTTCGGGCACGACCATCATCCCCGTGTCGCGCGCGGCTTTAATAATGCGCTGGCGGCTATCGCGCCGGAGTTGGTTATAGCTCTTGACGGAAAACGCGCCGTCGGCCTTCAAGCGTTCGAGGTGTCCGCGCGCGTCGTCGTAAGAATTGACGACGGCCTTCTCCGGGTTCTCTGCTCCGTAGAGAATGAAGCCGGTCGAGAAGACGCGCGGCCCCGTCATCGCGCCCGACTTGACCATCTCCGATTGCGCGAAGACGGTCTGCGTCGCGGCGGAAGGGTCGTGCGTCGTCGTCACGCCGTAGGCGAGGTTGGCCCAGTACGGCCACTGTTTTTCGGGGATGATGTCGAGCGTGTCGTAGCTCATGTGCGCGTGCACGTCAATGATTCCCGGCATGACGGTCTTGCCCGCCATGTCGATCCGCCGCGCGTTCGCCGGTATCGCAACCTCCGCGCCGATTGACTTGATGCGATTGTCTTCGACGACAATCGTGCCGCGCTCGATAACTTCGTCGCCGCGCATCGAGATGATTCGTGCGTTCGTGAGCGCGACGAGTCCGCGCGGGCGTGCCGTCTCGAACTCGAAGCCGATCTTCGTCGCACGCGGCGCGGGCGCTTTCTCGTCCTTCGCGAGTTGGCGGTTAACGTTATCTAAACTCCCCTCGTAGAAATTCTCGCCGAGCGTCCACTGGATTGATCTGCTGTCGGGCGACCACGCGAGCCAGTCGCCGGACTGCGCGGAGACGAGTTTGACGGGCACGGTCGTCTCCGTCGAACTGAGCTTGACGGGCTTGCCCACTTTCGGCAGCGGCGCGACGTAGAGCTTGTGTAGTTCCTTGAAGAAGACCCATTGAAAATCCGGCGACGGAACGATCTCCGAAACGTAGCTGCCCTCGACGTGGCGCTTCACGTCGTCGCCGTCGAGTTTGACGCTGCTCAGGTACGTGAGAAACCTCGTCGGCTCGGCGGGCGATGCGCCGGGGCCGCCGCCCGACTCCATAAAGTAGATGCGCTCGCCCGTCGGGTCGAAACTCAAGACCGGCATGCGCGCGTTCGTCCCGCGACTCTGTAAGTCCATCACGTAGTTGTGCCGCTCGCCGTCCCAGTAGTGAATCTCGAACACGGATTCGCTCGCCAAATCTTCGTCGTGATAGACGCTGCCGCGACCTTTGAGGTAAGCGATCTTCGCGCCGTCGCGCGAGAAGACGGGGTTGGCGTACTGGTCAGGCGTCGTCGTGATTTTGCGCGCGCGGCTGCCGTCCGAGTTCGCCACCCAGACAGCGCCCTTCTCGGCGTCGCTCCACGTGACGAACGCGATGCGCTTGCCGTCGGCGCTGAAAGCGGGCGCGTACTCAAGATAATTCGTCTTCAACAGACGGCGCGGCACACCGCCGTCGCCCTCCTTGATGTAGAGCTTGCCGAGAGCGCTGTAGATGATGCGCTCATTGTTGCGCGTGGCCCAACGAAGCAGGCGCGCGTTGTCGCGTTCGGGCGCAACCCTCTGCGGGAAGCGGACAGCCTCCGTCACCTTTTGCGAGACGTGCGCGCTGAAAGGAATGGGCGCGGCCTGCTTCGTCTCGGTGTTGACGCGGACGAACTTGCCCTGCGCGGTGATGACGATTGATTTCCCGTCGGGCATCCACGCATAGCCGGGGTACGTGCCATAGACGGCCCACGTCTCCTGCTGGTCGTGCGTCAGGTTATCGTAAATCGGACGCTCGCGGCCCGTCTCGATCTCGCGCAGGAAAAGCACGGTCTTCAACCCGACGCGACGGATGAAGGCGAGTTGCTTGCCGTCGGGCGAGACTTGCGGACGAATCGCGCCGCCCGCGCCGCGCACGAAGACCGCGCGGCGGCCTTTCTGTAAGTCGTAACGCTCGATCCAGTAGATGCTGTCATAGACGTTCTTGTTGTAGTCGAACGCGGTGCTCGCGACGAAATAGACGAAGCGTCCCTGCGGGTCAATCGCCGGTTCGCCGCTGTTCGCAGTCCAGTTCGGCTTCTCCGTCAACTGCACGCCCTTGCCGCCGCCCGCGTTGTACATCCAGACTTCGCCCGCGCCGAGCGAACGCACGTCCACGAAATGTTTGCGCACGACGAGGTACTGCCCGTCCGGCGTCCAGACGGCGCTGTTCAGCAGACGCTGCGTCTCCTTCGTCACCTGTCGGCGGTTGCGCCCGTCGGCGTCCATCACCCAGATGTTGTCGCCGCCGTCGCGGTCGGAGGTGAAAGCGATGCGCTTGCCGTCGGGACTAAAACGCGGCTGCGCTTCCCAAGACGAGCCGCCCGACAGAAGTTCCGCGCGTCCGCCCGCCAACGGCATCGAGTAAATATCGCCGAGCAGGTCGAAGACGATGCGCCCGCCGTCCGGCGATACGTCGCAACTCATCCACGTCCCCTCATCCGTGTCGAACTCGACGTTCGTCGTCGGGCCGTGATCGCCCTCCACGTCCCAAGGCTCAAACTTCTTCGACGTTTCCGGCGACCCCTTGTCTTTGTTGGGCGCGGAATCCTGAGGCGGCAGGCCGCGCGCCGTCAGTAAAAAAGAGAGCGTCAACAAGAGGGCGGATAATCTTCGGAGCACTGTTTTCATCTCTCGTCCTTCAGGGTTATTTGTTGCCGGAGCTTTATCTAAAGAATAAACGGGATTTTATCCGACGTAGCAATCACTCATCCGTCGCGCAGAGTTTTTATCATGACGACCTCAAAATCCGAGAAGCCGAACTTCTCGTAAAGCTTCCTCGCGGATTCGTTCTTCGCCAGTACGCCGAGCCTCAGCCGCCGCGCCCCGCTCTGAACGGCGAATGCTTCGGCGCGTTCGAGCAGCGCGTGACCGATGCCGCGCCCGCGATAATCATTCGTGACGACGAGATCGGAGACGTAGGCGAACTCGCTCTCGTCGTTAATCAGTTCGTCCACCGTGATGCGTCCCCAGACACAAACGAAGCCGACGACCCGTTCCTCAACTTCGGCGACGAAAACCGCGCCGCCCGTCTCCGCAGAGCGCGCGAACATGCGCGCGAGATATTTCTCGGCGACGGCCCGGCCCTCAGCACGAATCGGCTCTAAACGTCGCTCGTTGTCCTGCAATTCGACGTAACACGCCTCGACGCAGCCTGAGTCTTCCGGTTTGTATTCTCGAATTCGTAGCATGGATGGGGCGGACGTTTGACGGCTCGACCGCTTGCAGCGTGACGTTGAAGGATGACGAAAAATGCGCCTGGCAAGACTCGAACTTGCGGCCCCCTGCTCCGGAGGCAGGTGCTCTATCCACTGAGCTACAGGCGCGTGCGGCGGATTGTCGCACATCCTCAAGGGATGCGCAAAATCGCGTATGTGTGACGCCTGAATTATAGGGCCGCCCCGTTTTCCATGCCAGCCGACTGGCAAACCTTCCCGCTTCCGCTTATCATCAAAGCGTCACAGCTTCCACAGTCGTCATAATTTTTCTGGAGGATTCATGCGAAGATTAAATCTGTTGGGCCTCGTCGTGTTCTGCGCGCTGCTGGCGCTGCCGCTGCCGATAGCAGTCGCGCAGGGTGGACGTGGTGTCGCCACGGCGACTGCGACCACCGGCAACGTTTCGCCCGTACCCGCCGCCGAGCGCGAAGCGGCCAACCGCATCACGGCGGAACACATGAAGGAATATCTCTACTTCATCGCTTCGGACGAGATGGCGGGCCGCGACACGCCCTCGCCCGGTCTCGACGCGACGGCGAAGTTCATCGCCGACAAGCTCGCCGCCCTCAAACTCAAACCGATGGGCGACAAAAATTCTTACTTTCAGCACATCGCGCTCAACCGCACGGAGATAAACCGCGAGAAGACAAGCGCCGAGTGGGATGGACAGACTTTCAAAGTCGGCGAAGACTTCGTCCCGACGGGCAACAACAGCGGCGAGGCAACGGGGCAACTCGTCTATGTCGGGCACGGTTGGGTGAACAAGACGACGAACATCAACGCTTACGAAGGGCTGGACGTTAAAGACAAATTCATGGTCGTCGCCGGCAGCACGACCGCCACGCCGCCGGGCCTCGACATGAAAGAATTGAAGGCAGGCGAATGGGAGAACCCGGCCAGCTACGGGCAGAAGCACGGCGCGAAGGGCATCATCTTTATCCCGCGCAACTACGAGCGCGTGTGGCGCTTCGCGGCCCGCGCGGTCGCGCGCACGAGTTATCAGGTCGCGCGTTTGGGGTTGGGGGCGGATGCGGACGCAGAAGAGGCAGGCGAATCTTCCGCCGCAAAACTTCTGATGATTATGCCCTCGGAGAAAATGCTGAACGCCCTTTTCGCGGGCGAGCAACTCGACGGCGCGGCCCTGTTGAAGGCAGCGCTCGCCGGTCAGCCCGGCAAAGGTTTTGCGCTCGCTCCATCCAAACGCCTGCGCCTCTCCTTGCAAATCAAGTCCACGTCGGCGAGCACGCAGAACGTCGTCGCCGTCCTCGAAGGCCGCGACTCAAAGCTCAAGCACGAATACGTCGCCTACGGCGCGCACTATGACCACGTCGGCGCGAATGGCGGAGGTTGTCGCCCCGTGGGCAACGACTCGATTTGCAACGGCGCGGACGACGACGGCTCCGGCACGACCGCACTGCTCACGATGGCCGAAGCCTTCGCGCGCGGGCCGCGCCCCAAACGCTCGATCCTTTTCGTCTGGCACGCGGGCGAGGAGAAGGGCCTGTGGGGTTCGGAATATTTCACGAACTACCCGACCGTTCCGCTGAAAGAGATCGTCGCGCAACTCAACATAGACATGATCGGGCGCAGTAAAAAAGATGGCGATACCAACCCCAGAAATAAAATGCTGACCGGCCCGGAAGAGATTTACGTCATCGGCTCGCGCATGATGAGCACGCAACTCGCCGATTTGAGCGAGCACGTCAATCGCTCGTATCTCAGCCTCAACTATAACTTCCACTACGACGAGCCGGGCGACACGGAACGACTCTTCTACCGCAGCGACCATTTCAACTACGCGCGCAAAGGCATTCCCATCATCTTCTTCTTCGACGGCGTCCACGAAGACTATCACCAGCCGACGGACTCGCCCGACAAGATTGATTATCAGAAGATGGAGAAGGTCGCGCGCACCGTCTTCATCCTCGGCACAGAACTGGCGAACGCGCCGAGCCGTCCCACGGTGGACAAGCAGATACCCGCAGAGCAGTTGATGCAATAGACGTTTGAGCAGCATAAGCAGGCGCGCACCGATCTCAACGCGCCTGCTTATCGCTTCTTGACATCAACTTTTCGCCACGTATAATTCACAACGCTCTTGGGCCGATAGCTCAGTTGGTAGAGCAGCAGACTCTTAATCTGCGGGTCGGTGGTTCGAGCCCACCTCGGCTCATTTTTAGAATGGAAAAGTTAAGGGGAGACCACGCGGCCTCCCCTTAACTTTTTTGATAGACGGTGAGCAGACCCTTCACCAACAGATTAATCCGCCGCGCGTTCCACGACGGTGTCCAATGTTGCAGAGAGAGGTCTTCGTTAGAGCGCGTTCCATCCTCTTAAGTTCCATGCTCTTAATATAGAGAAGGGACGACGCTTCCGCCGCCCTTTCTCTTCATCCGGCATGACCACTTCGCTAACAACGTCGCTCATTTGCGAAGCGAGACGCGGCCAGAAATATCTCATTACTATTTCCGCGACTTCAGACCGCGCTTCCTAACTCTGGCCGCCACTCCCGCCACTCCTGTTCCTAAGAGCAGCAGCGTCGCCGGTTCGGGAACCGACTGGGGCGCGGCATTGATTGCGCCGAAGAAGAACTGGTCGGGGCCGCCGAAGGCCGAGCCAAGCGTCGCCGCGAGACCGAGCCGGAGGTCAGCGTTGGCGTTAATCAGGGTTTGGAGGCGCGCGGCCTGTACGCTGTCGAGACCGAACGCGTGGTCGGAACGACCCCCGCCGGGGCCGGGCGTGGCCGTCAGGTTACGAAACTCGCCTGTGTAGAAAAAGTTGTCGAGCACCGTCCCATCGTTCTTGTAAGCCGTCAGCACCAGCGAGTCCCTGCCTTGAATGGTCAGCAGGTTATCGTTTCCCGGCTCGACGATGTCGAGGAAAATGCCGAGGTTGGCCGCGCCCGCTATGCCTGCGTTATTCTTCAGGTCGGTGAAGAGGATGGTTTTGGAATTGACGCCGGCCTTCGCGTCGCCGGACAGTTCGTCGTGGCCGTTGACGCGCCGGACGGCCCCCGACTCGATGCCATCTCTGCTTCCGGCGGGGCCGTTCTCTTGAAGCGTGAGTACGGTCGGGACGACGCCCTGACCCGAAGGCTGGACGACTCGTGGGCCGAGATAGACGATATCGGCCCGCGCCGTGCCGCCGCTGAAGCCGATGAAGACAAGCGCGCAAGCGACAAGTGCGAGGTTAAAGAAGCGTGTTTTCATAATTCAAGGTTCTCCCGTGATCTACTGAAGGGGCAATGTCAACAGCCGTGGCGAATAAGGGGAAGTCAGCCGCACAACTTATCGCCATATAAAATTCCACTCGGTAAAATAGTTATAGGCGGAATGGGAAGATAGTTTCATAAAATATCTGAAGTGACACACTACTAATCTCGATATGCTCCGTGTCTGTCTGATGTTGACTCTTAATCTGCGGGTCGGTGGTTCAGGTTCAAACCGGATTATCAATGGCGCAAACAGATACGGGCATCCGTCGTAAACGCCCGTTTCTCTTTTTGTCCTAGCTCACACCGACAAGCTATACTCTGCCGCACGTCCGACCGGCTCTACGGTTCACATCTTGACGGGGATTCCGTCGTCTTACTTTGATGGGGAGGCTCAACATTTTCATGCCCAGTAATCCGCGCTCAGTGTTTGAACGCTCGCGTCCGGCGAGAGTATTCGTGTCGCTCGTGCTGCTCGCCTCGCTGGCACTTGGTAGCTCGACAGGATTCGCGCAACTCACGCCGGGAGCCGGTTCGCCGGTTCAAACGAAGGCGGCCATCACGAAGGAGAACATTCTCGGTTTCCTGCGCGGCGTCAGCCCGGAACAGAGAAACGCCAGCGCCACTTTGCTCGTCGCGGCCATCAGGGACAGCGGCGTTGATTTCGAGGTCACGCCCGCCGTCGAACAGGAGTTGCGCGACGCCGGTGCGACGCCCGACTTGCTTTCGACGGCCCGCGCGAACTATCGCCCTTCCGCCGCGGCGATGATGAGTCCGGGCGGCGCGAAACCTCCCGACAAGGAAAAAGACCCGGCGATGATTGACGACAAAACCGTCATCACGAAGCACGAGGTCAGGATCGGCGGGCGCACGCTTAAGTACACGGTGACGACCGGCGTGATGCCGCTCAGGAACGCGGCGGGCGACACCGAAGCGCGCATCTTCTACATGGCTTACACGGCTGACAACGCAGGCAATTCGTCGCTGCGCCCGCTCACCTTCTCTTTCAACGGCGGCCCCGGCTCGGCTTCCGTCTGGCTTCACATGGGAGCCATCGGCCCGAAGCGTGTGCGCATGCTCGACGACGGAGGGATGCCGCCGCCGCCCTTTCAACTCGTGGATAACGAGTACACTTGGCTCGACCAGACCGACCTCGTCTTCATAGACCCTGTGGGCACAGGTTACAGCCGCGCGGCCAAGCCCGAACTGGCGAACAAGTTCTTCGGCTTGCAGGGCGACATTCAGTCGGTCGGCGAATTCATCCGTCTCTACCTGACGCGCAGCGAACGCTGGATGTCTCCGCTCTTCCTCGTCGGCGAGAGTTACGGCACGACGCGCGCCGCCGGACTTTCCGGTTATCTCATCGAGCACGGCATCGCCTTCAACGGCATCATGCTCATCTCCACGATCATGAACTTCCAGACCGCGCGCTTCGCCAGAGGCAACGACCTGCCTTACATACTGTTCCTCCCGACCTATACAGCCATCGCGTGGTATCACAAAAAACTCTCGCCCGATTTGCAGGGTAGCCTGCGCAAAACACTCGACGAAGTTGAGCGTTGGGCGGCGACCGACTATACGGCGGCGCTCGCCAAAGGCGGCAACCTCTCGCCCGCCGAGCGGCAGGAAGTGATTGACCGCCTCGCGCGCTACACCGGCCTCGATAAGAAGTACATTGACGACAGCGACCTCCGCATCGAGATCAACCACTTCGACAAAGAGTTGCTGCGCGATCAGAAACGCACGGTGGGCCGACTCGACGGTCGCTTCAAGGGCATGGACGCGCTCGCCGTCTCCGAGACGCCCGACTTCGACCCCAGTCTCGCCGCCATCCGCCCGCCCTACACGGCAGTCTTTAATAACTACGTCCGCTCGGAACTGGGCTTCAAATCCGACCTCGAATACTACATCCTCGGCGGCGGCGTCGGTCGCTGGGACTTCGGCGTGGACAACGGTTATGCCGACACGAGCGAGGCTCTGCGCAGCGCCTTCGCCAAGAATCCTTACATGAAACTCTTCGTCGCCTCCGGCTACTACGATCTCGCGACGCCCTATTTCGCCACGCAGTACACGCTCTCTCACATGGGACTCGATCCCGCCTTGCGTACGAGCGTCCGGACGGACTTTTACGAGGCTGGGCATATGATGTACATAGACAAAACTTCAATCGCTCAACTCAAGCGTGACGTGACATCCTTCATCCAGAACGCACTGGCGAACCGTAAGGAATAGACGGGCGAGGCTGCCATCGTCGCCTCCATTTTGCTGACGGCGTTTCCCAACTCCATCATCAATCCATGTTTGGGAGTCTGTGCCTCCAGACTCCCTATTCGACGACGCGCTTCAACAATTTCACAAAGCCCTCGATGTCTTCTTCCGTCGTGTCGAAAGAGGTCATCCAGCGCACCTCGGATGTGCGTTCGTTCCACACGTAGAAGAAATATTCTTTCCTGATACTTGCAACAAACTCCCCCGGCAGAATCGCGAAGACGGCGTTGGATTCGACACTCCGCGTAATTTCGATTCGCGGAATTTCACTTACCGCCGCAGCCAAAACTTGAGCCATACGATTGGCGTGCGCGGCGTTTCGCAGCCAGAGGTCGTTCGATAAGAGCGCGGTAAATTGCGCGGCGATGAATCTCATCTTGGAGGCCAACTGCATTCCCTGCTTGCGGACGAATTTGAAATCGCGCGCGAGAGTGCGGTCAAAGAAAATCACTGCCTCGCCGTACATCATCCCGTTCTTCGTCCCGCCGAATGAGAGCACGTCTACGCCCGCGTCCGATGTGAATG
>JBAVPI010000409.1:0-4282 GCA_049692915.1 Pyrinomonadaceae bacterium | reverse complement strand
CCTTTCGCCCGGACGAGCGCGTGAGCCGTCTGCTCGCGGCCATCGTGCTCGTGAGGGCGGCGGGGCTTGAGTCTGATGCGCAGTCGAGGTCGCCGCAACTCTCGGTCGCGGACGCGAGTTGGATTCCGCAGCAATGGCAGCCTTACGTGGCCGTGGCGATTGACCGCGGCCTGATTTCGACCGGCGAGCGGTTCAATCCCAACGGAACTTACACGCGCGCCGACCTCGCGCATTCTCTCTCTACGCTCCTCCGCATTTACTCTGAATAAGAGACGGTCAATACTCTCGAAATAAGAGACGAAGGAACGCTCCCGAAAACGCGGCTGCCCCTTGAAAAAGGCACGCCGCGTTTTTGCGTGCCTCCCCTTCAATTCGGGAACGGGCAGGCGCTCTCCCGTTAGTACCGCCTACGAGTATCGTGCGGTGCTGATGCGACGTGGAGTCTTTCCCCCTCGTCCGCATCTCGACAAAAGCGGCTCAAGTTTTCCTCAAGTCTGACAAAACTGCCCGAAATGCGCGGTTTTTCCGGTTTGCGCCGTCGCTCGAAAAAAAATCCGCCGCCTCAAGTTTTTCTCAAACCCTCTCCGCTATTTTCTTCCTGTCAATGAGAAACGGTTGCCGCTAAGCCAAGAGCGCCCGAACTCGCAAGGCACGCGACACCCCGGCCCGCGACGAACTTGAAAATCCAAGGAGACGCCCGAACCCATGTTGAGGAAAATTTCTGCCACCTTCGCCGTCGCTTTACTGCTCGGCTTGATGACCGCTTCCAACACGCTGGCCGTGACCGTCGGCCCGTCGCTCCGAACGAAGATCAACGGCCTCGCCAACACGGCGAGCGCCGGCGTCATCATCGTCGCCTTCAACACACAGAACGGCCTCAACGATACGCATCTCAACGTGCTGCGCGCGGTCGGCATCGTCAAGGGAATCACGCTGCCGAAGCTCGGCATGGTCGCGGTGGTGGCGAGCGTGGGACAGGTGAGGACGCTCGCGTCGAACAGTTCCGTGCGCTCGATCTGGGGCAACGACCGCCTGCACTATCTGGACAAAGAGGCGCGGACGCTGACGGGCGTCGAGCGCCTGCGCGCCGACAAGAATTTCACGACCGCCAACGGCGGCCTGCCCGTCTCCGGCAAGGGCGACTTCTCCGTCGTCATCAACGACAGCGGCATTGACGCCACGCACCCCGACCTCCAACTCGGCAAGAACGTCATCCAGAATATCCAGATGTTGACCGACACCGAAACCGTCTCCGGCTTCACGACGCTGCAAACAATCGAGAACCTGCCCGACACGGACTTGAACGTCGGCCACGGCACACATTGCGCAGGGATAGTCGGCGGGACGGGTCAAGGATCGGGCGGTCTCTACGCGGGCGTCGCGCCGGGCGCGAAGCTCATCGGCACGGGTTCGGGCGCGGTGCTCTTCGTCCTGAACGCGCTCGGCGGCTTCGAGTGGTCGCTCAGCAACCAGTCGCTCTATAACATCCGCGTCATCTCGAACTCCTACGGCGGCACGGGCGCGTTCGACCCGAACGATCCGGTCAATCTCGCCACGCTGATGGCGCACGACCGCAACATCGCGGTTATCTTCGCCGCCGGAAACTCCGGCCCCGGTCGCGACACGCACAACCCTTACGGCAAAGCGCCGTGGGTCATCTCGGTCGGCGCGGGGACGAAGGAGGGCGGCCTCGCGAGCTTCAGTTCGCGCGGCACGCCGAGGGACGAGCGACTCGCGAACAGCGATCCGAACGACGACAACGACGCGCCGACCATCGTCGCGCCGGGCACGGGCCGCGAGTTCGAGTCCAACGCCTCGAAGTTCAGCGCCGCTTACGTCTCGACGCGCTCGAAGTCCAACGTCTTCGCCAACGGCCAGACGGACGACGCCGAACTCTCGCCCGCATACATCCCTTACTACACGCAGATTTCCGGCACCTCGATGGCGACGCCCTACATCGCGGGCGTAGTGGCGCTGATGCTCGACGCCAACCCGCTGCTCACGCCCGACGAGATCAAGGGGACGCTTATCCAGACCGCCTCGCGCATGCCCGGCTACGACGAGTGGGAAGTGGGCGCGGGCTACGTCAACGCCTACGCCGCCGTTGATAAGGTCTTCAACAACTCGAAGCCCTACGGACAGAATTTCACGCACGACTTCAACGCGCAGTACACCGTCAGCGGCCCCGCGCCGGAGGCCGTGCACATTGACTACAGCCCGGCGGCGCTGCCCGGCACAGGTTCGCAGAACGCGCACAGCTTCACGGTCGCCGCCGGTATGACGGTGCTCGACATCTTCGCCACTTTCGACACGGCGCTTGAGACCGGCGACGGCAACACCATCGGCCTCATCGCGACCGACCCGCAGGGCAACAAGTATTCCGCGGGCATCGCGCTGCCCGTGCTCGACGCGCCGAGCCGCGAAGTGCTCGTCAAGAATCCGTCGGCGGGACAGTGGTTGGTTGAAGTGCGCGGCGTGCGCGGACTGGCGGCGGCCCCGAACGTCTCTCTGCCGACCTCCGGCGCGGCTGCGCCCGGCCCCGTCGAGATGACGATCACGCAGAAGCAGTTCAACCTCGCTCCCGTCTCCGACATACAGGGCCACGCGGCGCAGGGACAAATCGAGACGGTCTTGAAGAATCGCATGATGGACACGTTCGCGGACGGCACGTTTCGCCCCGACCTGAACGTGACGCGCGGCGACTTCGCCGAAATGCTCTACTTCAACACGCCGCTCCGCCAGTCGCTCGGTTCCGCGCAACGCTTCTCGGACGTGTCCGGCAATCTCGCGGCCATCGCCGAAGCGGTGACGGCGGGCGGCTCGACCCTGCGCGACTGGAACTTCGCCCCTGCGGGAATGATGAGCGCCGCGGGCACGACCTTCAATCCCGGCGGCACGGTCAGGCGTGTTGATCTGGCCGTCGCGCTCGTCCGCGCACTCGGCTTCGACGCCGAAGCGAAGGCGAAGGCCGGCGCACCCGTCACCGTCGTCTATAACGGCATGACGATGACGCTCTCGGACAACGCGGACATCCCTGCAAGCTTGCGCGGCTACGTCCAACTCGCGCTCGACAGGGGACTGCTGCAAGCGACGTTCACGCTCAATCAAGGCCCGTTCGAGTTTCAACCGACGCTCAAGGCTTACGTCAAGGCAAACGACCCGACGACGCGCGCCTTCATGGCCTATGCGCTCGACAACTACCGGCAGCATTTCGTCGCCGGTAACTGAAGAGCGCACCGAGACCCCTCGCCGTGCGTTGTCGTTGTCGGGACGTTGACGCGTGACGGGTGGCAACCGGTGCGGGGCGCAGTCCGCCGGGCAGAGACGGACTGCCCCCAGCACCGGAACTAAGAAAAAGTGTTTTGTAGAGAAAGCGTTCTTCGTCAGGATTGTGAAGAACCGAGATTGTGAAGAAACAAGAAGGGCGAGCTTGTTAAAGGCTCGCCCTTCGCTTTTTTGTCCGCGGCTGTTTGTCTGAATCGAGTGGGCGCTCGACCGGGTTTACCAGTAGTTTAGTTGACGGGCATCGCGGCGTCGCAGGTCGTGATGGTCGCGCGCGTCAGGTGGACGGGTTTGACGGGCTTCTCGCCTTCAACGTCAGCCTGATTTATCTTGTCCACGGCCTCCATTCCGGCGCGGACACGTCCGAAGGCGGCGAACGTGCCGTCGAGGTGCGCGCCGTTGCCAGCGAGGATAAAGAAGTGCGTCGTGGCGCTGTTCGCCTCGCTTGAGCGCGCCATCGAGACGACGCCGCGGACGTGTTTGACAGCGTTCGGCTCGTCGGGAATCGTGCGTCCCGCCCGCTTGATAAGCTCCGGCGTCAGACGCTCGCGCGTCGAGAGGTCGCCGCCCTGAATGACGAAGCCTTTGACGACGCGGCTGAAAGCCGTCGTGTCGTAAGCGCCCGTCGAGACGAGGTTGAGAAAGTTGCGCACCGTTTCGGGCGCGGCCTCGGCGAGCATTTCTATCTCGACGATGCCCGCCTCCGTTTCCAGCTTGACGCACTGTCCGGCCATCTTCGCGTTGCTCGCGTCGTCGAACGGCTCAGGCTTCGCGTTCGCTTCCCGTTCGGGGCGCGCGTTGGCCTTCTTCGGCGCAGGCGTCGGGGCGGGCGTCGCTTGAAACTCCGGCTTCAACGTGTCGGACTCCTGCGCGTGGGCGACGGCAGCGGCGGCAGTCGTCAAACACGTTGCGCAGAGCACGCAGAGCAACAATCTTTTCGCGAGGAGCATGTTCAACTCACCTTTCAAAACAGACGGAGATGTTCCGGTAGCGTGCGACG
>JBAVPI010000408.1:0-5937 GCA_049692915.1 Pyrinomonadaceae bacterium | reverse complement strand
GCGTGTGAAAGCGGAGCATCAGCGAGCGCGGGTCGCGCGCGCCGAAACGTTCGCGCATCAGACGCGCCCACAGTCGGCGGGCGGCGCGAAACTTGGCGACCTCTTCGAGCAGGTTGTTATGCGCGTTGAAGAAGAAGGAAAGGCGCGGCGCGAACTCGTCAACCTTCAATCCCGTCTCAATCGCGGCCTCGACGTAGGCGACGGCGTCGGCGAGCGTGAAGGCGACTTCCTGCGCGGCGGTCGAACCGGCCTCACGAATGTGGTAGCCGGAAATTGAGATCGTGTTCCAGTTCGGCACCTCGCGCGCGCAGTAGGCGAAGGTGTCCGTCACGAGACGAAGCGACGGCGCGGGCGGATAGATATAAGTGCCGCGCGCGATGTACTCCTTGAGGATGTCGTTCTGAATCGTGCCTTGAAGCTTACCCGGAGCGATGCCCTGCCTGCGCGCGACGGCAATATAGAGACAGAGAAGCGTCGAGGCCGTCGCGTTGATCGTCATCGAGGTCGAAACGGAGTCGAGCGGGATGCCGTCGAAGAGTCGTTCCATGTCTTCGAGCGAATCAACCGCGACGCCGACCTTGCCGACTTCCCCCGCGGCGAGCGCGTCGTCGGAATCGAGTCCGATCTGCGTCGGTAAATCGAAGGCGACGGAGAGGCCGGTCGTTCCCTGCGCGAGCAGATATTTATAGCGCGCGTTCGATTCTTCGGCGGTCGCATAGCCCGCGTACTGGCGCATCGTCCAGAAACGCCCGCGGTACATGTTGCGCCGGATGCCGCGCGTGTAGGGAAACTCGCCGGGCGAGCCGAGGTCTCGCTCGTCATCGGGCGCTTCCGTGTTCGACGGGTTGAAGTCGTTGGGCAGCGCGATGCCGGAAGAAGTTTCAAAGCGCTCCCGCCGCTCGCGGCGCGCTTCCGTCGGAGCATCAGGTTTCGTCACAATCAAGCTTCCTGCAACTGTTTGAGTTAAGCCGCCGCGGCGTTGTTTTAGAGTGAGCGAAGCCTAACACACGGCGCGTCGTCGTCGCAATTGTTGAACCGCGCGCCGGGCAAGCGCCGAAGCGTGATGAATTATGACGAATAGACGGTGCAACCCCTCTCCCCGGAGAGGAGAAAAGAGATGAAGCGGGCTTGACCGAGCGCCTTTACCCGCCCGCTCTCATTTGAGATTAAGCTCTCTGGCGGCCTTTTTCCACGTCTCGTTCGACTTGAAAACGAGAAGGTAACAAAGGGTCGTCAAGACCGCGATGACGAAGAGGAACGCCCAGCTCATTTGCGTGACCAGTTCGGTGTTGCGCGGGCTGATCATGTGCCCGACTTTTATAGACCTGCTGTCATTACGAATGACCAGAAGTTGCACCATCAGAGGAAGAAGAAACAGTGACTTTGAAACGAGAACCCAGAAGACCTGACGAAGATGGCGGATGAGCGTGGCCGGATTCTCCTGCGGCGACATGTTGGGCGTGTTCAAAACCTGACGCATCGCCAGCATGTCGTAACAGAAGCGCAACTGCTCGTGTGCGTTATCCTCGTCTTTGTCTTCGTCTTCGTCTTTGTTTTTGTCTTTCGCTTTAGCTCTGTCCTGATTTCCGGCCTCATGAAAGGTCAATCTAAGGTTATTGACTTCGCGCAACAGGCTGAATCTGAACCAGAGCAAAACGACTGCGAAAGTAAATCCAGCGAAGATGCCGATGTCGTTGACATCAAACCCGACTCCGAAGAAGGGCATCCGCACCGTTGACACCTGTGACAATCGTTGCTCATCAAGCCCCTCTAATCTCTTCGTCAAAATCTCTCGATCTATAATCTTCCTGTAGTTGAGATATTCTTCGGCGCGTTCATACAGGCCGTTATCCTCTTGCCGCAGTTTAATAATCGCGGGGTCTTGCGGCGGACGCCGCTGGTTATGTTCGTCAACCAGCACCAGAGCAGCACTGATGAGCCGGTAGCGTTCATTGAACCAACTGCCCTCTCTTGAGTTCCACGTCGTGACCAGCGCGAGGACGCTCGCGGTTATCAAAATGATGAGAACTCTTCTGGAGCGCTCCGTGGCCTCGGCAGCCGCTTCGATATATTGTTTGATGTCGTTCGACGACGTTTGCGTGTAGGCTTCAATTTCCGATTTCTCCGGGATTTCATTTTGAGACGGCTCGGTTGAGGTCGTGATGACGTGTTTGTCTTTGCCGGATTTGTTTTGTGAGTATTCGGACATGTTTTGATCCTCGAATGTTTGAGTTTGTCTGTTGACGGGTGGTGAAATCGCGAGGCAGCGGGACAACAAAGGATGCTGCCAAGGGCGCGCAATATAACATAAAATTAAATTCGCCTGACAAATCTTTTCCCGATTAATGAGAAGTTGCCGCAAGCCCGGTTCTCCGGGATTTCTGGTATCGTCGAAGCACTGCCCCGGCTCTCCGGGCCGGAAGTTGACCGCCGCCGAACAGTCATTTAGCATTTGTGCGCGACGGGTGTTCACATTAGATTGATAGTTGGGACAAGAGAACATTTTGGAACTTGACGACGAAGCGAAAGAGATCATGCAGGAACTCGGCGCGGCGATTAACGCGGCGGTGGCCGACTCGTCCGGCGTGGCGCGGGCCATCGAGCGACTCCACGCCGCCGGGTACGAGATGGAGTTAACGCTGCGGCTTGAGATCGGCCTGCGGCAGCTTGACGGCGACGGCCCGAAAGATGAGTCGGTGCAACTCGACCTGACCGAGGAAGACCGGCGCACGTTGCGCGGGATGCGCATTCGTCTCGACGATGCTGATTGAGTCGAACCGGGGACGCGCGCGCGGGGCGTCGCCGCCTTATCAATTCGGGGCGCGTGCTTGAGGCGGAGCGCGCCGCTGTGTTACGCTATCCCACTTTTAAGACAACCTGATTTCTCGCCTGTAAAGGCTTCAACACAAAAAGAGGAGTGACACCGACAGACTATGTCTACGTCTAACGGAAATGCGAACGGCGCGGCGGCCGGACTCGGACAGATCGGGCGGGTCGTGCAGATCATCGGCCCGGTGCTCGATGTGGAGTTCGGCGACGGTTATTTGCCCTTGATCTACACCGCCCTGCGCGTCACCTCAGAGGGGTTCGACGTGCCCGACCCGATTGATATTATTTGCGAAGTCGAGCAGCACCTCGGCGAAGGACGCGTGCGCGCCGTCTCCATGAAGCCGACCGAAGGCATCGTGCGCGGGATGAAGGCGACTGACACCGGCGGGCCGATTACGATGCCCGTGGGCGAGACGACTTTGGGCCGCGTCCTGAACGTCATCGGCGAGCCGGTGGACAACCTCGGCCCCGTCCGCTCCGAGAAGCGTTACCCGATTCATCGCCACGCGCCGACTCTGGAAGAACAGTCAACCGAGCTTGAAATGTTCGAGACGGGCATCAAGGTCGTTGACCTCATTCAGCCCTTCCTGCGCGGCGGCAAGATCGGATTGTTCGGCGGCGCGGGCGTCGGCAAGACCGTGCTCATTCAGGAACTGATTCACAACATCGCGATGGAGCACTCCGGCTTCTCGGTCTTCGCGGGCGTCGGCGAGCGCACGCGCGAAGGCAACGATCTGCTGCGCGAGTTCGTCGAGTCGGGCGTTATCCAGTACGGCGAAGTCTTCAACAAGCACTTCCACGAAACCGGCGAGTTCGACATGTCGAAGGTTGACCAGAAGGCGATGGAAGAGTCGAAGGTGGCGCTCGTCTTCGGACAGATGACGGAGCCGCCGGGAGCGCGTCTGCGTGTCGCGCTCTCAGGTCTAACGGTCGCCGAATATTTCCGCGATCAGGGACTCGACGTGCTGCTCTTCATTGACAACATTTTCCGCTTTACGCAAGCCGGTTCGGAAGTCTCGGCGTTGCTGGGCCGCATGCCTTCGGCGGTCGGCTACCAGCCGAATCTCGCGACCGAGATGGGCGAGATGCAGGAGCGCATCACCTCTACGAAGACGGGCGCGATCACTTCGATTCAGGCCGTCTACGTCCCCGCGGACGACTACACAGACCCCGCGCCCGCGACGACCTTCGCGCACCTTGACGCCGTTACGGCGCTCTCGCGCCAGATCGTCGAACTCGGAATTTACCCGGCGGTTGACCCGCTCGCGTCCTCTTCCAGACTGCTCGACCCGCGCATCATCGGCGAGGCGCATTACAAGACGGCGCAGTCAGTCAAGCAAATCCTCCAGCGTTATAAAGACCTGCAAGACATCATCGCCATTCTCGGCTTGGACGAGTTGTCGGAAGAGGATAAGCTCGTCGTCTCGCGTGCGCGCAAGGTGCAGCGTTTCTTCTCGCAGCCCTTCTTCGTCGCCGCGCAGTTCACCGGTCTCGAAGGCAAGTACGTCAAACTCGAAGACACCATCCGAGGCTTTCAGGAGATCGTTGACGGCAAGCACGACGACCTTCCCGAACAGTCCTTCTACATGGTCGGCACTATCGAAGAAGCGCGCCAGAAGGCCGAGCGCATGGCCGCCGAAATGGGAGCGTAAACCGGAGGGATGAAGGATGAGGACGGAGGGAGTTTTGAATTAAGCGGGATGAATATCGTTTCCATGATTTCATCCCTCATCCCTTCGCTCTCATCAGTTAACTATTATGGCTGAACGTCTGCAACTAGATGTCATTACGCCGGAGCGTCGTTTGTTGTCGGAAGCGGTTGACTTCGTGACCGTGCCCGGACTGGGCGGCGAACTCGGTATCCTGCCGGGACACACGCCGCTCATCTCGCAACTGCAAACCGGCGTCCTTTCTTTCACGCAAGGGGCGGCCTCGCGACGCCTGCTCGTCTCCGGTGGCTTCGTCGAAGTCAACGACGACCGCGTCTCCGTGCTCGCCGACCTCGCCGAGTTCCCGGAAGAGATTGACGCCGCACGCGCACGCACCGAGCGCGAACAGGCCGAGAAAACTCTCAACGCTTTCACAGGCTCGCCCGACGAATTCGCCGCCGCCAGCACACAACTCGAACGCTCGACAGTGCGCCTTCAACTCGCGTCCGAAGGTGGGCGTTAGCTCAACTCCCAGTTAGTTTATTAAAAGCAGAGGCCGCGCCTGATTCCTTCATCGGAGTCACGGGCGCGGCCTCTTTTTTGGCTTCACAAGACTTGTTCTTTTTCTGTTTCACACTTGAAACGCTAGCCCGAACGTGGCATAATGCACATCTCATTCAACGACGGCTTTTTGCTGTAGGGAGAGTTCAACGAATGTCACAGTCCATGCCTGAATTGATGACCACGACGGCGGGTGCGGAGATGCCGAGGGAAGTGTCCGGCGTCGCGCTGCCGGAGGATCAGGTCATCGAAACTTCTCTGCGCCCGCGCTCGCTCGCCGAGTACATCGGGCAGCCGAAGATTACGACGAATCTCAAGATTTTCCTGCGCGCGGCCATAGCCCGTCGCGAGGCGCTCGACCACGTTCTCTTTTTCGGCCCGCCGGGTCTGGGCAAGACGACGCTCTCGCAGATTATCGCGCACGAAATGGATGCGCCCTTAAAGACCGTCAGCGCGCCGGCCATCGAGCGCGGCGGCGACCTCGCGGCTGTCCTGACGAATTTGCAGGAGGGCGAGGTGCTCTTCATAGACGAGATTCATCGCCTCAAACCGCAGATTGAAGAGGTGCTCTACTCGGCGATGGAGGACTACCAACTCGACATCATGATCGGTCAGGGCAACGCCGCGCGCTCGATTAAGTTGGACTTGCCGAAGTTCACTCTGGTCGGCGCGACGACACGCGCAGGACTCATCACGGCTCCCTTGCGCGGGCGTTTCGGCATCGTCTTTCATCTCGACTTCTACTCGCAGAAAGATTTGGAGATCATCATCCACCGCTCGGCGGAGATTCTGGGCGTGGAGATTGAATCGAGCGGCGCGGGCGAACTGGCGCGGCGGGCACGCGGCACACCGCGTATCGCCAACCGCCTGCTCCGGCGCGTGCGCGACTACGCCGAAG
>JBAVPI010000407.1:0-3128 GCA_049692915.1 Pyrinomonadaceae bacterium | reverse complement strand
CCTTGAAACCTTGTCGCGGCGGCGCGGTCTGGACGTTCGCGCTCGACGAGGGAGCGGCGGGCGATCCCGTCGGCGGCGTGGGCGGTTGACCTTGCGCCGTGCTCAGAAAGTCGGAGACCACTTTCGCATCAGCAGGCTCGACCGGCGACGTAGGCGGTATGTTGAGGGGCGGTTGTTTTTTGCGGGGGACGAGCAGCATGTGGGGGGAACTCCTTTTAGGGTTATGCAGTTATGCGCGTTTTATGCACGTGACCTGCATGAAATTAGATGCCGCAGGTCGAATATCTTGCGCCCTGCTGATGAGCGGCCCCAAGTAATGGACGCCAGCCCATAAGGAAAAACCATAATTGCTATTATCCGACTCGCGAATTCTCATCAGCTTCACTTTTCCTAGTTCAGTTCGACGATCAATTCGCCGACCGGACAGGAGGCGATATGTCGGACGACGTGTGCGGCGACGGCGCGCGTGATGATGGCCGCATACTCGGTCGGCACCGGCGCGGCGACTGTTTGCGCGAAGTCGCGCAGTTCGTTATAGGCCGCCAAATTTTTGACGATCATCCATTCGGCGACGCGGTTGTTATGTTCGAGGTCGAGTTCGATCATGCGGCCTGCTTTCTTTTCGGAGGCTCAGTAGCCGCGCGCTCTTTCGCCGCCTCATAGTATTCAAGGCAGCGCGCGGAGCGGGCGCTGATTGAGAGGTTGAATCGCCGGGGCTGGTCTCGCTTGATCCGTAAAAGTGCTTCGTAAAATTCATTAATAACGAAGGCCGGCATCGGTTTTTTCTTCATAGTTTCACACTCCCGAATCAGCAGACGGCCAAAGCTCTGGCGTGCTCAGAGGCGGGCGAGGCCGAAGCAGACGAGACGCTTTCCCGCGATGACGGCGGGCCAAGCATCAGCCACTTCGCCGCGTTTGCCACCGTATCGCGTGCGTAGGTGTCCCGTAACCTCACTCCTGCTTTCGCACTGATGTATACAAGCTCCGCCTCAACTTTGGACGCCGGCCAGCCACGCCTAAGGGCAGCGGCACACCACGACGCGTCGGCGCGCGAGCGATCCCCGCCAAAGCGCGCGAGGCGTTCCGACATATCCGGCCAGCCATCAGGCAGCCGCCCCTTTATCTCGCGCACTTCCCTCTGTGTTGGCTTCTGTCGAGGCGCGGCGAGTAGACCGGCATCGTCTAGCTCTGCAATCGAAACCTTCCGCCCCGGTGCTGCCCGGACGAGTTGAACACGCGGGCTTTCGCCGTCCTCATATCTGCGCTTCGGCTTTCGGTTGAGCGACCCCGGCCAGCGCATCGAACCATGCGCGCCGCCATTCGCGCCTGTCGCCTTAATCGGCCCGTTCAAGATGCGCCACCGCTCGTCTTCGTAGCCGTCGAGCGTCAATTCATCGGCAAATGCAAGAAATGTCTGACCGTTGCCGGGGCTGGTCAAGAACTGGAGGAAGGCGAAGGGCGCGAGCATTGTCATAACTTCGGGCGAACAGTCGTCAAGCTGGAGGTATTGAGTATCACCTTTGAAGCGCACGCGGACTGTCATGCTTTCCACGTCGGTGCGCGCATTGCGGTCGAGGTAAGACGGGAGGCGCAATTGAAACTCGCCGATGCTGACCTCTTCGGCCAGCGTACAGCTACCGTCAAAGCTGGCTTTCGTGTCATCCACAAAAATCACCTTGACCCGATCAATCCCGACCGACGCGCACGCGAGAGCGGCGGCTTCTGCCTGGGCGAGACTGACCCCGCGAGGCTCGGCTTCGGCGGCAAATTCGAGCACCTCCCCTGCGGGCGTCTCATAGGACACATTTGGTCGCGTTTCGAGGGGTGCTTTTGCACTTTCTGCGGCAAAGTTGCGTTTTGCGTCTTGAGGTGAGGCACATGAGGTCGGGCTTTCGGACAGCTCAGGGTTTTCGATGTCCGCCCTCTTCACAGGGGGGACAGGGAACGGACGCCCTGTCGCGCGCTCCCACTCTTCGGCTATCGCGGCCAGCATCTCGAACGCGCAGGCGTCGCCCTCGTCCGGCGGCAGGGCTTTGGCGATCCTTGCCACGCGCGCAGCCGCCCGTCGAGCAATCCCCGCCGCCTCTTCGGTTGGCTCCTGTTCGGCGGCACTCCCCTTGTGAGCGGGTGTAGTTTTCCCCGACGTGCCCGCCACACGATCCCCCGCCACCCGTTCCGGCGCATACGAAGGGACAAGGCCGCTTTGACGAAATTCCTCAATGCACTCCGAGAAGGCCCGCTCGAATTTTCCCACGCGCTTACTACGGGAGGCCCTTGCCTTTCGCATGGTGGCGAGCA
The DNA here is from genome assembly GCA_049692915.1 of Pyrinomonadaceae bacterium. Taxonomy (GTDB): domain Bacteria; phylum Acidobacteriota; class Blastocatellia; order Pyrinomonadales; family Pyrinomonadaceae; genus JAIVJG01. The sequence goes on along the minus strand of JBAVPI010000407.1, from coordinate 830 downwards.
GCAGGTCTGTGAAGTGATCCGTATAGGCCGCCGGGGTCTTGCCTCGATTCTTCGAGAACTCGATAGAGGCACGCTCGAACAGCGCCACGCCGGTTGTGAGTTGGAGTTTTTCAACCCATGACCAACCGTAGCGCCGCCACGCGCGGGAGAGTCGCCCAGAGACTCGCGTGAAATCTTCTTCCGAGAGCGGCGGTAGGGTGGTGCGCGAAAGGTACGTCTGTGCTTCCCACGCGGCGAGATGGAAGCGGCGCACCTCAGACTTCGACTCCTCAGCCCCGGCAGCATCAATCAACGCGGCGTAGACCTTAAAACTGTGGTCCAGAATTTTCACCCACTCCGCGCCATACTCCCGCCGCAACTCTTGGCCGTACTCACGCGCAAAGTACGCCTGTGCTGTACGGAAGGCCGCGAGGAAATCAGACGACCACGCGCGCGCTTTCAAAGTTGCTTCGTCGGCCTCTACATCTTCCTGCCAAGTGGTCGAGTTGTCCGGCTCAGGAATCCAGGGAGAGTTCAAGGTTTCGGCGCTCATGACACCCTCCTTGAACTCGTCTGCTCGCGCTGCTGCTGTTCGAGCGCCGAGGCATTCCGACGGAGAGCGCGCCAGCCGAGTACAGTTCCCTGCTCTTCAAGCGAGGGCGTGGCGACCGCGGACGCGATCTGCGCCACCTCGACATGAGGGCACGCCGCCGCTTCCGCGTGTGGCCGTAAGGTTGACGCTGGAGGCGGTGGAAGGCGGAAAGGGCTGCGCGTTTGATGGCGCGGTGAACCCGTAACTTTAAGGTTGCGGGGAATGGATTTGTTGCTGTATCCTGCGTGCATCGTTAGTC
>JBAVPI010000406.1:0-4498 GCA_049692915.1 Pyrinomonadaceae bacterium | reverse complement strand
ACATGAGGAGGCACACCGAAACGATGAAAGCTCTACTGAAAATTTTGGCGACGGCGATGACATGCTGCGTGCTCGCGGCCAGCACGCTCGCGTTCGACGCGCAGAAGAACGACCCGAAGCCGCCGCCACCGAAAGACCCGAAAGAAGTTCCGCACGTGGAGAAACCGCCGCCGCCGCCGCCGCGTAACGACAACAAAGGCGGGGGCAATGAGAACAAGAGGGGAAAGCCTTAAGGCTGCTTCCGCCTCGTCGCGTCGGCCTCGCATCCGCTCTGCGCGCAGCCGCTTTCGCGGGCATGAACACGCGGCGGCCACGGAGTTTTACTTTCAGACGCGGGACACGCAAGTCGCAGATGCGTAGGTGAGGGCTATCCGGCTTTCGACGACGCGTCTGCTTTTCTTTTTAGAAGTCGGTGGATGAATATGAAGTTGATAATCTTGAGAACGATGCTCGTCGCTTTGTTCATGTGCGGCTTGCTATCACAGCAGGGCAACGCGCAGGGGGCGTCGGTCAGAGCGCAGGCGAGGGGCGTTGACGCGCAAATCATGGCGCGAGCCGAGAGCTACAGCGGCGACGAGTTTACGGTTGAGACGGCGACACCGCGCGGCGTGCGCGTCTATGCTGTGCGACGCCCGCGCGCCGAATCTCTGCGCGCGATTGACAGCGGCCTCGCGGAGTTGTTCGCGGTGGCACGCCGCCACAATTATCGCGCGCGGCTCAACTACGCGGATTACACGGTCTTCATCGCGAGCGCCGACCGCACGCGCGACCGCACGGGTGCTTACTCGCCCGACATCGCCATCGGCGCGGCGCAGTACGCGGGAAGCGTCTATGATCAGGGCGGCTATGTCTATGCCGCCGGGATGGTGCTCTCGTTCCAGCCCTGCGCCTTCGTCATCGCGGAGCACGAGCGAGACTTCGCTCGTATCTCTAACGTCGCGCGCTACGAAGGCGAACACATCGTACTCTTCCACAACGACCGCAGGCTTTACGAGAAGACCGCAGACCACAGTCGCGGCGGCAGCCATCCCATTTTGCAGTAAGGTTGTCAGGCATTTGATCTCAACGGGAAAAGGCCCTCGCCCGATTCGTCGGCGAGGGCCTTTTGTTGACTGTGAGAACGCTTGGCGAACTTATTTAGTGACGCTCGCCGTCAGCACGACGATGATGCCCTTGTCTTCCATGCTCGTCGTACCGACCACCACTTTCTCGCCTTCGCGCAAATTGACGGGCGTGTTGAAGCCGATGTTTTCGTACTGGAGAGAGCCTTGATTAATCATCAACGGAATTTTCATCGAGAAGGCGAACTCCCCAATCGCTATCTTCTGCCCGCCTGACGACGGAGAGGAGTCGAGCGAGATGTTCTGGAGCGAGAAGTCGTAAAAAATCGGGTTCGTGCCCGCGGGGTTTCCGACGGGCAGCTTCAATTCCGCCACGCCCTTATTGCTGACGCGGTTAAAGCCCTGCTCTTTCGCGCGCATGATCTGCGAGGTCATCAAGCCGTAATGTTTGTAGCTAAGCGTTGATTGGAGTTGCTTGATCACATTCTCCAGTTCCGCCGGGTAAGGCGTGAAAGGAGAGAGCGTGTTGTTGGTGGCGACGAGGATGTGTACGTGAAACTCGATGCCCGGCCTCGGAACGTCGGGTACGTCCAGACGCTTGAGGGCTTCTTCGACGGTGGCGATGTTTTCGGGGAAGTCACGCATCGTGATGGTCTTCAACTCCTGATTGAAACTGACGACAGCGCCCTTGAAACCGCTGCCGAGCGGCGTCAAAACTCTCATCAGGTTAGAGGGGTCGCGGTACTTGATTTCAAAGACGCGGCTGCGAAATCCTTTCTCGGTGACGAAGTTGTCGCCCGCCGAAGATTTATTCTGTTGCGGCTCTTGCGCCCCCGCGCCTGTCACGCAGAGCAACAGCGTAGCCAGCATGAGAAGCATTTTTGTTTTAATCGAGAACATCATTCCTCCTATCGGTTATGGGTCGAGTTGGTTTGAAGAATAGAATCCGGAGCTTGCGGTGACAGCCAGATGATGCGCACATTCGGGTCTGCGGTCTGCATCTCGATCCTCAAAATTTTGCGCACTGCCGGAGCAGCGTCGGCGTTGAGAGTTGGAGGCAGGGAAGCCACGACGCCCGGCAAGGTTTGGTCGTGGCCGATACTCGCCGCACGCGACGAAGCGTCGTTGGCGTCCCGCGGGGCTTCACGCCGGACGGCATTCGCACGGCTGACGGACGCACGGTGTCCAAAGCGATGGAGAGTGGTGACGTGCCCCAACACATCCTCACGTCCCTGCGCGGTCGCGAGCGCTGCGACGGCGACATCCTTATTTCTTAGAGGGTCGGGCGTCGCTTGAGACAAGGGCGACGGGCCTGCTTCCTGTGGTGAACGCGTCAACGTCGTCGTGCCGACGTTAGCGACATCTCCCGACGGCTGTTTCGAGTTGTTGACATAGATAGTGATGACGGTTGCCGCAAAGACGAGCGCGGCTGCCGAGACGTAGGCGAGCGTTCTTGCGTTAAAGAGTTGCGCGAGGAAGAGGAAGAAAGAGGGGCGCGCCTCCTCTTCTTCGATTTGACGGAGCACGTCGCGGCGGAGGCCGTCGAAGAACGCTTCGTCGAAGTCGGGCGGTTCATGCAGTTGGAGAAGATGTTGGTTCGCCGTCCACTCTGCGGAGACGGCACGGCAACGCTCGCAGGTCTGGAGGTGCGCGGCGACCGTTCGGCGCGTCGCCTCGTCTTCCAGATCGCCTCCCGCGTGAAACGGCAGAAGCTTTTCGACTCGTGTGCAGTTCATCAAACGATTCCTCACATGCGCCTCTCGCGCATGAAACGTTCGCAGTAGATTTTGAGTTTGGCGCGGGCCGTGCTTACCTGCGAGCGGACGGTGGCGGGGCGCGTCTTCATTAAGGCGGCCACCTCATCCGTCGAAAGCCCTTCGAGATCGCGCAGCACGACGGCGGTGCGTTCCTTCTCAGGTAAGGTTTCGAGTGCGCGCCTGACGATGACACGACGTTGCGCGAGCAGCGCGGCGTCCTCAGCCGCCGTGTCGCCGGCACGGGCCGGGAGAGTCTGCTCCGTGCACGTCCTTTCGATGCCGTAAGCATGCGCGCCGTCTTTCAACCCGCTTCGCCCCCGCAGCATATCGCGACAGACGTTGACGGTGATGCGATAGAGCCAGCCGTGAAAGTCATGTCCGGGCCGATAGCTTTTCAGATATTTGTAAGCGCGCAGGAAAGTTTCCTGCGTCGCGTCGCGCGCGTCTTCGCGGTTGCCGAGCAGTCGCCATGAGGTCGCTGCTACTTTGTGTTGTGTGGCGATCATCAGTTGCTCGAAGGCCGCCGTGTCGCCCGCGCGGGCCGCTTCGACGAGCGACGAGAGAAAAACGTCCGGCGCTTCACTTCGCGCCAGCGGCGAAAGCGTTTCCGTCATAGGGGCGATAGTGGCAACCTCGCACGGCATTAAGTAAGAACCTCTCTGCGGGCATCCTCAGAAATTAACTACCGCGCTTCGCGTCAAAGCGTTGAGAAAAAATGTGCGACGAAAAAGTTACGCGGCTTTATGCACGACTGCATACACGCGTGCGCGTGCGTGCGGTTGCAGATAAATCCGGGTTTGGCAAAGATGCGACGATGGACGCAGAGGCGGTGAAGGAAACTCTGTTCAGACGGCAGTGTGAAAGCATTTGGCGTGGCGGGAAAATATTTGGGTGGCGGCAAATGCTCCCCTTCGCGTAGAATGCGCCGGAATCGTCTCCCATGCCACACTCCGCGAAAGGAATATTCATTTAATGTCAGAGAGTCTTAAGATACGCACATGGGTTTGTCTCGGTCTGTGTTTGCTCGCCGTTCTGTTTGTGGCGGGCCGCGCGGCACGAAGCACGTCTGCCGCCGCTGCAACGGGCGTGTTGCGCATGCCGATGCCTGAGAGTTCACATCGCCTTACGGCTTCACGGCGCACCGACGGGGCGCGTAGTTTATGGCGCGTGAGTCACGCGAGTTTCGCGAACGCGCAAGGGGCGACGCCACCGCAGGGCGATAAGCCCATCGAGCAGACGCGCAAGAACATACTGGTGCTCAAGGGGCTGCCGGAGTCGCAGCTTTTCCCTGTGATGAATTTCATGTCGGCCTCGCTCGGCGTGAAGTGCGACTTTTGTCACGTCAAGCAGGGCAAAGACCCGAAGACCGGATTCGATAACTGGATTTGGGAGAGCGACGACAAGCAGCAAAAGAAGACGACGCGCAACATGATAAGAATGGTGCTGGCCGACAACAACGGCGACTTCGGCATGGGGCAGGGAGCCGTGACGTGCTACACATGCCACCGGGGGCAGGAGCATCCCGTCGGCATCCCGCCTTTGCCGCTCGCCACGTCGGGGCATGAAGGGGGCGACGAAGTTCCAGCCGCCGCGGGCGCGACGAAGCCGGAAGCGCCGCCGACCGCCGAGGCGTTAATCGCGAAGTACGTTGACGCCGTGGGCGGACGGGCCGCCGTCGCC
>JBAVPI010000405.1:0-3879 GCA_049692915.1 Pyrinomonadaceae bacterium | reverse complement strand
GTCCGCCGGTTCAAGTTAGCTCCGGTGCGAAGGCGCGACGAAGATAGTGAAGCTAATGAAGAGTTACGTGCGATCAGTCCGACGATTGATACGAGCATGGAGCGGGAAGCCGCCCGCGCGACGGTGAGGGAGAAATCGCAGGGTGAAGTTTCGGGCGCAGTTTCAGGCACGGTGCTGCTCCATAATTTATTGCTGATGCTGACTGTGATGGGTGCGGGCGCGCTCGTCAGCGCGGGCATCGAGCGGACGAGTTTCGTGCTGCCCGGATACATCGGCGCGATGGTGCTGGCGGCGCTGGTGCGCAATCTCGACGACCGCTTCGGATGGTTTCGCGTCAATGCCCGCGCGGTGGAAATGTTGGGCGGCATCGCGCTGGCGCTGTTTCTGGTCATCGCCCTGATGAGTCTGGAATTGTGGAAGCTGGCGGAACTGGCCGTGCCGATGATTATCATCTTGTCCGTACAGGTTGTCTTGATGATCGCTTACGCCGTCTTTGTCACGTTCATGTTGATGGGTCGAGATTACGAGGCGGCGGTGACTGCGAGCGGGCACATCGGCTTCGGCCTCGGCATCACGCCGAACGCGGTGGCGAACATGGAAGCCCTGACGGCGCGCTACGGCCCGGCCCCGCAAAGCTTTCTCGTCGTGCCGGTGGTCGGCGGCTTCTTTATAGATTTTTCAAACTTGCTGGTCATCACCGTCTTCGTTAACTTGGTGAAGAAATTTTTGGTGTGAGCACATTATGCAAAGCAGAAGAGTCTTCGAGACGATCTTTCTACTTATCCTGACAGTTGCGGTCGCGGGCAAAGTCGTCGCGCAGGATAAGTCGCACCAGAGCGGTTTCGCGTCATCGCCCGAACTCCAACGCATCGTGGATGAAGCGGCGCGGACGGCTCGCGAACGTTTTTCCGATAAGGGTTTGACGGGTGACAAACTCGCCATCACGTTGATTGACCTGAGCGACGCCGGACAGCCACGACAGGCGAGTTTTCGCGGGGGCGAGCCAATCTATCCGGCAAGCGTCGTCAAGTTGTTTTACCTCGTCGCGGCGCATCGCTGGTTGGAAGACGGGAAGCTCAAGTTAACGGATGAGTTTGGCCGTGGCCTGCACGACATGATCGTTGATTCGTCAAACGACGCGACGCATTTCGTCCTCGATTCGCTGACCGGCGTCTCGAACGGCGCGGAGCTTTCGGACTCGGAGATGAAGGAATGGGCGAAAAAGCGCAACTCGGTCAATCGTTATTTCGCCGCGCTCGGCTACACCGGCATCAACGTCAATCAGAAGCCGTGGTGCGAAGGGCCATATGGACGAGAGCGCGTCTTCCTCGGCCCGAAGTTCGAGAATCGCAACAAGCTGACGACCGATGCGACGGCGCGACTGTTGGCGGAGATCGTCGCGGGTCGTGCCGTCACACCCGCGCGGAGCGCACAGATGCTTGCGCTCTTGAAGCGCGACTTCAGGGGAAAGTCGGATGACCCGGACGATCAGGCTCATGGCTTCACCGGAATCGCGCTCGAAGAGGGCGCGCGTCTGTGGTCGAAGGCCGGTTGGACGAGCACTGCGAGACACGACGCGGCCTACGTCGAATTGCCGACGGGGCAGCGTTTCATCCTCGTCACCTTCACGACCGACGTGGCGAAAGAGCGCGACATCATCCCCACCATCGCGCGCGTGGTGATTGAGCGTCTGAAACACTGACGAGTGACAGAAGCGAACGAGAGGGAAGCGAGACGAAAAAAGTCTGACGCGAGGGAGAAGAACGATTCAGGTTTTAACGGACAGGGCTTCAGTACCGCTCAATCATTATGGCTTTTGGGCGAGGACAGCAGTCTTCGTCCAGCCGATGGGTTCGAGCGGGGCGAATTTGTGGTGTTCGATAACACGAAAGAATCGGTTGGTGTTTTCGGCGACGTGTGCGGGCGGGTGCGTCTTGAAGCGAAAGAGGAGTTCGAGTAATCTGCTCATCGGTGCCGGTTTGATAGGCAGATGAAGCAAGTAACCGCCGGGCGAGAGAACGCGCGCCAGTTCGCCCATGCCCGTCTCCAGTGGGACGTACTCAAGCACACCGCTCGTCACGATGAACTCGAAAGAGTCGTCGGGGAAAGGCAATTCGAGCACGTCGGCACGGACGAATGAAATACCGTGGCGGTCGGCGGCCTTCAGTTCCAACACGGCGCGGCGAGCCGTTTCGAGCGACGAGAGCGAGAGGTCAACGGCGGTAATCTGCGCGGGGCGTTTCAGCACGCGGAGCAGCGCGAGCGTCAACAGACCTGTGCCGCAACCGGCGTCGAGAATATGCGCGCCGGACGGCAACGGCAACGGATTTTCGCGCAGGTAACGCTCGACCGAGTGGCCGTAGCGATTGACGCGAAACATAAAGTCATAGAGACGTGTGAAGCGGTCGTAGATCGAGACCGGGCTGACGGGCAATCTGGCGGCTGTCGCCTCGCTGTGGTTCATGCGTCTCCTCCTTATGTGGCGCGCCGGTGTTTGCTCTATAATCGTCGCGCTCGTCCAATGTTGCGACCAAGCGGTTCGCAAAAATTTAACTTTACTGTCAGTTTTTTCTAAGATAACAGAAATCATCCTGAACCCGAACCACCGGACGGTGCTGTCTCAATGAGTGCAAATCAACCTGTCGGAGCAAAACGTTACCTTCCTTTCATAATCATCGGCGGCGCGCTGGTGGCTATCGCCATCGTCGCGTTGCTCTTTCTTCGGACGAACGATGCCGCGCGCACCGTGCCGCTCAACGTTAACACCGCGCCCGCCGGCACGACGCCGATAGCGGGACTTCCCGGCGCACAACCGCCGCACGTGAAGGGCACGGACTCGGCGCAGATCACGCTCGAAGAGTTCGGCGACTATCAATGTCCGCCGTGCGGAAATTTGCATCCCGTGCTGCAAAAAATCGAGGACGACTACGGCCAGCGCGTGCGGCTCATTTTTCGCAACTTCCCGCTCCAGCAACTGCACAAGAATGCGTCCACCGCCGCGCGCGCAGCGGAGGCCGCAGGCTTGCAGGGCAAGTTCTGGGAGATGCACGACATGATCTACGAGCATCAGGCGGAGTGGAAAGATTTGCCTGAGCCGCGCCCCATCTATGCCGGTTATGCGAGCCGTCTCGACCTCGACGTGGAGCGGTTCAAAGCCGACATGGAGAAGCCTGAGACGGGCGCGCGCATCGTCACCGATTACCGTCGCGGCCTCTCGGTCGGCGTGACGGGGACGCCGACGCTCTTTCTCAACGGTCGCGAGCTTCCCGCCGATAAGACGCTCGATCAGTTCAAACTTCGCGCGGAAATTGACGCCGCGCTCGGCGGCAAAACTCAGTGAAGACCGGATCACGCGAGATGCCTGACGAGCGGGCGGGAGCGTCGCCCGTGCCTTCACACTTAAAGACGGGCCGGACAGTTTTGTTCGACGCGCTCGTCGCCCTCGTCGCCCTCATCGGGGTGGCGGACGCGACGTATCTGACCATCGAACATCTTTCGGGGCGTAGCGTGCGTTGCGTCATCACGACGGGCTGCGACGAAGTGCTCCAGAGCAGCTACGCCACGCTCTTCGGCGTCGTTCCGTTGGCCTCCCTCGGCGCGCTGGCCTATTTTACGGTCTTCAGTCTGGCGACGCTCGCGGCCTTCGGCTACAGTGGCGCACGCCGGTTCATCGCGCCGCTCGTCGCGCTGATGTTCGCCTCGACGCTGTGGCTCTTTTACCTCCAAGCGTTCGTCCTCCACGCCTTCTGCGCTTATTGCCTGCTCTCAGCCGCCTTGACGACAACTCTGCTATTAATCTTAATCGCACAACGCTTCCTCAACCCGAAGCGCTCTTTCTCCTGATTCAACTTCTCCGTCTTCAAACCGTTCAAGCCGGTT
>JBAVPI010000404.1:0-21547 GCA_049692915.1 Pyrinomonadaceae bacterium | reverse complement strand
TCCCTGCCCGGCCTGTCCCGGTGTCGTCTCGAAGAACGCCTGCGAGAGACCTTCCACGAGGATGATGGGGCGGTTGCCGTACATCTTGTGCAGACGCTCGTCGCGCTCCTTAACTATGTCGCTGCCGCCCTTGTTATCGCCGGTCGGCGGCTTGTCCGTGGATGGCGGCGACTGCGCGAACACTTCCGGCATCAGGCTCGTGTGGTTTTGGCCCGTCACTCGCGGCGTGTTGATCGCGAGTTGGACTGGCACATCGCCTCTCTGCGGCACGCGCAGTTGGTATGTATGGTCGCCGATGCGTTCGATGCCTTGCCCATCAATCCTCAATTCGGCGCGCTTAAACCAATCGGGGGTTGTGTTGAGGCCGGAAATGACAATTCTCGAAACCGCTTCCGCGCCCTGATGTCCGAACGCGAAACTCTGCCCCATCTGGAATGCCATCGCGCAGACCTGTCCGGTCGGGCAGGCGACGATTGACGTGTTGCAGTAGGAGATATTGTTGCCGAAGTTGGGGTCGTCCTTGAAGTTGACGAAAGCGGCGGTGCATTTGTGCGTGCCGATGAAATCTGCCGCCGTGCCGAAGCGCGCTTCGTCGGTCGGCTTCCAGTTGAATCGCGCGCCGGTTTCGGTCGCGCCGCCGTTCACGTTAAAGGGAGTGGGCGGTTTCGGCGTGCCCGTGTCCAACTTGTCAACGGGCGTGAGCCACGGCCCGAACCTCTCGTTGAAGAACTGCGTGATGGTCGGGTCGGCAAAGTCGTAGTTCATGGAGACCGGCCCGGCGCTGATGCCCGTCTTCAGCGAAGCCATATAGACCACGACCCCATTGGCGACGGCGCTGCCTCCGTTGGTCACGTCGGCGTGAAACTCATTCTGCTGGCCGACGGCTATCTCGGTGCTCTTCGCGCCGTTGCGGAGCACGTAGATGGCGTCACAGGAGTAGAGGCCGTTGGCTATGCTGAGGTCGGGGAAGCAGTTCGTGCCGAAGCTCATCGGCTGCCACCGGGCCGGATTCGCGCAGATGAAATTGTGCTCTCCGGCGACGTACTCGGCGGGCCATTGATAGGAGATCGGGGTCACGTTATCGTCCGCGATCAATTCAAGGTAGAGACGGAAACTCGCGCCGGTAATCGGATTCGTCGGGATTTTGTCGAGAGAAATCTTCACCTCCGCAAACCATGAGGCGCTGGCCGGAACCGACCTCACGGAGACGTTCGCGGGCGGCATCCACGCATCTCCAGAACCGGCGGTGTTCCACGTTCCCGCACCCGCGTTAAAGGTCAACGTCTCTTTCGGGAGCGTTCCGTTGATGGGCGACGGGTGCAGCTTGATGAGCGTGCTGTTGGCGGGCGTCGTGCCGGGGTTCAGGCCGATGCGTATTTCATCGAGTCCCGTTTGGACGGCGTCGCCCGTCACGTAGAAGAAGAGGAACAGATCGGACTTGTTGACGCCCGTCGCCTTGCGCGAGACGCGCACGCGCGCCTGTTGCACTCCTCCGCCCGCGTACTCCGAGTGCTCATAAAAATTGCCCGCCGACCATTCGGTGTCGAAGGCGTCAATGGTGAAGTTGCCGCCGATGGCGGGGACACATAAATCATTCGCCGGACTCGTCAGAACCGGCGAGTTCGTGTCACATTCTTCATCAACGGCGAGCACCGCCACGGACTGACTCAAGAGCATCGCCGTGAGAAGCAAGACCCACAATGTCCGGGCCGCAACTCCCTGATGTCGTTTGGTCATCGTCTTTAATCCGCGTTTCCGTAACATGTTTTTCTCCTTCTTCTCGAAGCGTCAGAGGGTCATCCGAATTCCGCGTCTTCATCACGCCGTCGCACCGGTCAGGACTTTTGCACCTGAAGATTGATGGGCAGTGAGGCGGAGACATTTGCGTCCGAATTTTTTGCGATGCTGACGGTCACTTTACCGAGCGTTCCATTGACCGAAGCGGGGGTGGCCGCCAGCGTGAAAGCGCTTTGCTTTGTCTGGCCGGCAACGCCGCCGAGTTGGAAGGCGACGTTGGGAATGTCTTCAAACGTATTGGGCGGCGTCGAAACAAACTTCACTGTGAAGTCAACCGGCGCGCCGACGATCTCGTCATAAGTGAACTTGAAGGTCAGGTTTTTGGCCTTGCCGGGCAACCCCGTCGGGCCGCCGCGTCCCACTGGCAGCGTATCCGTCGCCACGTTAATCGCCGGCGAGAAAAGATCTACGTGGAGGACGGCGGGTTGCGCGCCGCTTGCTCCGACCGTCAACGCGACCTCTGCGTTCGTCGTGTTCATCTCGGTCGGGTTGAGACGCGAGCGCACCTGCAATTTGAGCGTCGCGCTGTTGACGGGCGGAACCGCCGGAATCGTCACGTCAACCGACACGACGACCGACTCTTCCGTCTGCAAAGTAATCTTGTTTTGCGGATTGCCGACGAGCGTCGCCGTCCATCCGGCGGGGTCGAGCGCGGGCAGCACGTCGAAGGTCTCCTCCTGCACGGGGCCGGGCGTCGTCCGCACGAAAGTGACGTTGAACTGGTAGCGGAAAGTTTGTCCGGCGGTAATGATCGTCGCGGGCGGCGGGCCGCTCACGAATGTAATCTCGATTCTGCCGTGCGGCAAAATCTGCGTCCGGTTGCCGAGTTCGCGATTGATTTCCTGCTGCGCTTTGATGGCGGCGTCGAGGTCGGGCGTGGTGAAGGCGGAAGGCTTCAGGCCCGGCACGCCCGGCGCGCCGTCGAGCAGTTGACGAAGGCGCGTCATCAGATTGGCTGTGCTGATGCGATTCGGATTGCCCGCCGCCAGCGGCGTGACGAGCGTGACGAGGTGATCCTGCGCGTCGTAGAGGCTCTGCAAAACCTTGAGGCCGTCCTGATTGTTGAGATTGCGGATTTTCGCCTGAATGCTGGAGGCCGTGGCGGTCTGCATCACTTCATTGAAAAGCGCCGAGAGCGTGACGGTATCGAGCGGCGAAGCGGTCGCGAAACTCGCCGCCATGAAAACGTCGCTCCTCAGAATGTTGAAGTAAGCACGCTCGGTCGTGTTGAGCATCTCTGCGAAATTGTCGAGCGTGAAGATGAGATTGCCCTGCGCGCCGTAGAGTTCGAGCACGGCTTTCGTACTCGAAGCGAGCGTCAGGTGCAGCCGTCTCAACTCGTTAAGCATCGGGAAGGTGATGGCGTTGTTGCCGCCCTTTCGCTTGATGAGGGCGAGCGGGTAAAAGTCGCGACCTGCGGGCGGGGCGGGCAAATTCTGCGGGTCGTCGCCCGCGATGACGCGCACGACCCACTCCCTCTTGAGCCGCAAGCAGGTTTCTACTCCGATCCGGTTGTCAACGAGGTCGGGGTCTTCCTGACTGTCAACTTCGCGCTCGAAAACGTCGAGGTAAGCGATGAACGAAGAGTCGGCGACGGGCGTCACGAGCGGAGGCACGAGCGCGACGTTCGGCTGCGTCGAATATCTCGTGTCGGCGTCGCTCGTGACGACCTTACCGTTGACGAGAATCATGCCGTGCTTGATGGAGAAGTCGTTATCGTTATTGACGGCGATGATGCGGAAACCGTCTTCGCCTTCGGGCACGCCGCTGCCGATGAAGCGCGTGCCGAGCGTCTCGTGCTGGTGACGGCGCAGGTTCTCCAACTCGTTCCAGTCGGCATCGAGCAGGGGCACGGCTTGCTGTAGGGGAATCGCGACGTAGTGCTTATTTATCGAGTCGGCAATTCTGGCTTTCGGGTCGCGTGAAAAGTTACCCATCGGTCTTCTCCATTCGACGAGCGCCGCCGCTTCGCAAGGCGTCACGCACGTTCCACTGATTTCGAGATACGCCTCTCGACGCTCCGACTTTGTTCAGGCGGCGCGCAGGCCGCTCACTCTCGCCTACGGCTCACTCCCGCTTGCGGCTCACTCGCGCTTGCGGCTGCGGCTCGACCTCTTTTTAAGCTCCCGCTTCTTTAAGTCCACCGCGTACTTCTCGCCGATCTCGTGGCAGTCGAGCGCCTCAAGCCCGGCGTCCGGCTCCACCTCCAACACGCCCTCGCCCTCGCCCGGCTCGGCAAAGGGATGCGCGAGCGAGGCGTCGAAGACGTTCGCTTTAACGACGGAGAGGATTTCCCCTTTCGAGTTGTGACGGACGAAGAGACGCATGTGTCACCCGCTTTATGTTTCGGCGATGCGATAGGCTTTGCACGCGACGGTGATGGCCGCCGTCTGTGGATTCTGGAGCACCACTTGATGCCGGTGGACGTAGAGATTCGTGCCCGACGCCTTGAACAACTGCGTGCGACGCACCCACGTCAAGCTGCTGCTGAGAATCGCTGCGGGCGGCAAGTTCGGGCGCGGCCCGACGTACTGCACGCTGACGAGGTGGAACGCTTGGCCGTCGGTCGTGTCAATGGTCACGACGAGTTCGGCGACCTGTCCCGCGCCGGGCGACGCCGGAACCGATAACTGCGCGTCGAAGACGACCGTCGAGCCGAGTCCGGCGATTGAAACAGCGCCGCTGGCAATCGTCCGCTTCGAGACGGCCCCGGTCACGATGCTGCTTTCACTGACGGCGTTCGGCGCGATTTTGACGGCAGTAATGCTGGCGTCGGCAAGTTTGTCAAAGGTGACGGCGTTGGCCGTCAGTTGAGCGTTCGCGACGGTGTTCGGTTTAAGCGAGCCGTCGGGAGCATGGGCGGCATCGAGCCGCGTGCCGAGAGCGGGGGCGCTGCCGCGCGCCGCTTTGATTTCATCTTTGAGCGCGGCGACGCTCAGTTCGGCGCGGCGCATATCCGTGACGGAATTGAGGGCGGTGTTGATGGTCGCGAGCAGGAAGTGGTCTGTCGCGTTGATCGCGGCGACGCTGACGAGCACTTCCCAATTCGCCCTCTCGCGCACGGAGGTGACGAAGCCGATGTCGCCCGCTCCCACGTTCGCGAGCGACGCATCGTCCGCCTCCGTCACCGGACTCAGAAAGACTCGCAGATAAACGTTGCTTGCGCCGCCCGGCAGGGCCGCGACTTGCGCCTTCACCGGCTGGTTCTTGTAAGTCGTGTCGGCGGCCAGCACAACTTCGTAACCGCCGACGAGACAGCGCCCGGCCTTAATCGCAAAATCATTGTTCGGCACGCTGAGATTTGAGACCGCGAAGCCTTTGCTGCCGGGAGGCAAGCCGTTGCCGATGTACTGTTCGGCGAGGCGATTTGTGCCGGCGAGGTCGCCGAGCAAATTCAGTTCGCGGTCGAGAACGGGCTTGCCCTGTTGAAAGCGCACGCGTGCGTAATTCTTCTGAAGCGCTTCCTGAAGCATCGCCGCCGGGTCTTTTGAGAAACTCATACGCTCCTGCCTTTCAGAAGATCAGACGCACCTTGCGCTCCATCGTCACCAGACCATCCTTCTCGATGAGCGGATGCCGGATGTAGTCGATCATGAAATCCGTGCCGTTCATTTGACCGAAGAGACCGAACTCGCGCATCGGATAGGGCGGGTCGGCGGCGGGCGTCGGTTGATTCGGGCCGAGCACCGCGACGATCTGTAGGCGGTTGGTCGGCGTCAGCGTCGGCACCTCGTCGGGCAAGAGATATTGCAGCAGCAGGCTGCCGCCGGAGATGACGAAGGGTGTGTTGTCAACAAGCCGGTCGAGCGTGTTCGGGTCGGGCTGCGGCGGCGGGATGGTGTCCCAAGCGGCGTCTCCGCGTCCGATCTTCAACGACTGGATGCCGTGCGCCGTGCCTTCGTTCTTCATGAACCCGGCGAGCAGACGCCGCCCCTGCATAACGATCATGTTGGACTTCCACTGCGAATCGAAAATCAATTTTCCGTCCGGCCCCCACAGGCGGTCTCTGTAAATTCCTTCGATGACGATTTGTGACATGATTTATTCTCCTGACCCTTCCTCGCCGACGCCGTTCTGCGGAAGACGGAAAGACACGTCCGGCGGGTTCACGCTCAAATCCGGGAGAGTGTTTTCGAGATGCTGCGCGTCAGCCGTGCGCAGCCATTGATAATCGGCGATGTCGCCGACGTGCAGGTCGTCGAAGGTTTTGAAGACTTCGCCGAGAATCGAATCGAACATCTGCTCGCTGATCAAAATCTGCGGCTGTGCCGAAGGATCGTCGTAGGTGTAGAAGTTCTCCGCGATAACTTCGTCAACGGCATAGACGGTGCGCAACTGTATCGGCAAAAATTTTCGCAGGACGCTTTCGATCTGATTCCGCCGCCGGATGACGAGAGCCTGATTGACCGTGTCGGGCGTGAGGAAAATACCGATGGTGTCGCGCGCATACCAATTCGTCGCGCCCTTGTCGGTGTCATACGTGTAGCGCTCAACGTCCGAAAAATTGTTGCGCTGGCTAATCTTGATGGCGTTGCGCGTGTCCACGGTCGTCGAACCCGAATAACGGTTATCAACCGTCAGCGCCGCCGGGTAAAATGAACTGACGTATTCCTCGCTCCGGTTGGTGCGCAGATACAACTTCCTGAGTTGTTTGTTGACGCTCAGCGCGAACGGCGCGCGGCTCGTGAACTGCCCCGAAGTGATGACGGAGTCCGCGCCCTGCGCGGCGGCGGTGATGAGTTTCGTCCAGACCTGCCAGCCGTTGTTTCGATTCGAGGTGAAATACAGTTCCACTTCGGTCGGCGAGTGCACGATGGCCTGCGGCTCGCGGTTGTCGTAATCCGGCGGGACGGCGGCGAGTTCGCGCTCCGTCCAGTCGGCATCGGTCAGGGCGGCGAAGTTGAGATTGGTCGTCGTGCGATAGAAGACGTTCCACAACCCGTTCGACTTTTTGCGACTCCAGAAAACCCAGAGCCTGCCGCCGCCCGAAGGATTAATAAGCGCGTAAGGTTCACGGTCGGAATCCGTCCCGGTGGTCAGCATCTTCGCGCTTCCCCACAGGGTCGTTCCCGTCTCGAAGCGGCTGTACCAGATTTTCCAGCGCCCGTTGCGGCGCGAACTCCAGAACAGCCAGACGCCGCTTGAGTCGGCACAAATCGTCGGCTCGCTCTCGGCGACGAGAGGCAGGGCGGGCGGAACGGGCGCGCTCAAACCGAGTGCGGGTTCGGCGAGCGCGCGACTATAGACGTTCAGCGTGCCGCCTTCATGTCGCACCTGAAAGTTTCGCTTCTCGTTGCTGACGAGCCAGAGGTTGCCGACCGCGAGCACTTGAATGCGTGCATTCGTGCCGAGCGTCAGGCCGCGCGCGTCGAATTGCTCTCGCAGAGGTGCGTTGAGAGTGCCGCCGTCCAGAGTAGGGATGAAGCTCGCGGGCAGGCTCAGCAGCAGCGAGGCGTAAACTTCGACGACGAGCAGCGAAGCCTCGCCCGCCGCAGTCGAGTTGAGCAAGAGTCTTTGGCCCGACGCACGCGCCACGCCCGGCAGAGCGCGATTGATGGCCGCCGCCACTTCAAGCGCAGTCGCCTGCGTGATGTCTGCGAAATCAAGCGCTCGGAAAGTGACGACCTTCGGCGTGCGCCCGTCCACTTTAATCGAAATGGAGTCGCCTTCGCGCAGCGCGAAAGGTTCATCCCTGACCCCCTTCAACTCGGCGGCGACCCCGTCAATGCCCGACGCCGCTCCGCTCAAACCCAACTCCGTCGCGACGGCGGACGCCGAAAATTGTAAGTGCGCGTCCGACCCTTGAGCCAGAGAAGTGAAGACGAGCGCGCCGTCAGCCGCCGCCTTCACCTCGACGCCGGGAATTTCGCGGTCGAGCACAGAGGCGATTTCATCCGCCGTCACGCTCGCGATGTTGTGGAAGTGTTCGCTCCGCAAGACCACACGGCGATTGATCACGTCCGCGCCTTTGACGACGGAGATGTTGAACGCTTCGCCGTCAACGAAAGCGAAGGGCGCTTTGTTCGTCGTCCGGCTGCGGGCCGGGAGCGACGCGCGACCGACGCCCACGAGCGCGTGCCTGAGTTGCGGCGCACCGACCTGTCCCTCATCCTGAAAGCTCGTCCAGAACAGACAGACGCGTCCGGCTTGATCCAGCGTGGCCGCCGGATATTTATTGAGATTGCCGCCCCCCGTGACGCGATGCGAGGGTTGCCATTCGTCCTGCTCGAAAGTCTTTAACCAGATGTGCCAGTGATCTTCGGTGGCGGATTTTGCCCTGACGGCAGAGGCCGAAGTCCTGACCGCGTGCGGCAGCGGCGCACTCTGCCTCGTCTGGTAAAAGATGAGTTGGCGCTCGTCCGTCATCATCAAGGCCGCGGGGCGGCCCTCGTAAGCGACATCAAGCGTGACGGCCTGCGCGGGCTGCCATGCGCCCGCGATGTTCGACTGTTCCCAGACCGTGAGTTGTTCGGGATGCGTCGAAAGATAAACGTTATGGACGAACTCTTTGATGCGCGCGTCCCACGTCACGAGCCGGTTGATGGTGGCGCGCAAGTTGGCCGGAACGCCCGTCGTGCGGAAGAAATGGGGCGCGTACCTGATCTCGTTGCGCTGCTTGTCGAAGTTGAGCGAAGAGTCCGTCTGCCAGTTGATCCATTCGGCGAGCAGCGGCAGCAGATGCCCGTCAACGCGTTCGACATTATGGAAACTGCGCATGCCGCTCGCGTAGCTGCGCAGCAGATCGAACTGCGGGCCGAACATGTCCATCAGACGACGGAGTTGGCCGCGCTCTCTATCCCGCGCATCGAGTCCGGCGATGTCGGGCGGCTTGACGGTATCGTAGTTGCGATAGAGGCCGGGAAGTTTGCTGTAGAGATGCGCGGCGCTTTCGTAGGGCGCGGTGGTCATCGCCGAGACTTGCGCGGGCGTTGAGAAGATTGACGCCGCGTCATAGGGAACGACGGCGTAATAGTAAATGGTTTCGGGTTTGAGGTCGCCGTCAATCAACTTGACATTGGTGCCAGCGGGAGTCGCGGCGGCAGGCTCGTCGTGAATCTCTCTGGCCGTGCCGATGTCCAAGAGTTCGGGCATGGACGATTCGCGGCGCAGGACTTTGACGCCCGCGAAATTTGCGTCCGCCGGGTTCGTCCACGACAGCTCGATTTGGCCGCCGCGCGGATTCGGTTCTGCTTTAACGTTTACTGCCTGCACTACTTAAACGCCTCCCGTCACCTCGACGCTTAAATCTTCCGGTTGAAGCACCGGAATCTCGTTGACCTGCATGACGATTCTTCCTTCGGGGGGAATGTTTTGCGGGTCGTCGGAGCGGTGAAACTTGCTGATGAAGACGAAGTCCACGCCGTCTATGCTCTCAAGCGCCTCATAAATTTTGCTCAGATAGACGATCTGTTTGAAATCAACCGCCGCGAACTCGAAGATGCTCTGCACGGCGCGCTCGGCATCGGACTGCACCTTCTCCTTGATGAAGTAGGGCAGCACGCCGATCTCAGCGGTGATCTCAAGCTGCACGTAGTCGGGGCTTTCGATCTGGATGAAGGTCGAGAGCATGCGCTTATCTTCAAAGTAGGCGAGGAGGTCTTGTTTGAGAATGTCGGAGGGCTGCTCGCCGCTGCCGGTCGGCGCGATGTAGAGCTTGACGACGTTCCAGTTCGTCGCGTCGGCGCGCGCCTTCGACACGCCGGGAAACAGTTTCGCCTGCGCGACATAATCTTCGGCGGTGACGGCGCGCCCCATCGAACTGAAGACCGAGGGCGCGAACTTGATCGCCTGCGCGATGGATTCGCGTTCGGCCCCGCCGCTGGCCGGAGCGCGGTTGACGACTTTCGCGCCGAGCAGTTGGAGTTGCGGCGCTTTGGCGATGTTCTTGATCTGTCCGGCGGCGACGTTGCCGCTGTCGCCGCCGCCCACGCGATAGCTCGCCAGCACGCGCGCATTCGTTTCCGGTATCTGCCCGTACTGCCCGTCGCCGAAGACGATCTCTGTAAACTCGTCCTCGTCGGTTTCGATGGCGTAGTCAGGCTCGACCCCGCGACTGAATGCCAGCGTCGAACCGATGCGCTCCTGATATTCGAGCGCGGACAACTCTTCCGGGGTGAACGCGCGACGGCCCAGAATCAGATTTTTGCGCAGACGCCACGGCGGCGTCGGGACGGGCGTCTCGACGATGACTTGCAGAGAGTTTCTCAGCAGGCGCGATTGCGACAGGCGAAAACGCTGGTTCGGCAGTCCGCTGGAGACGCCGACCACTTCGTTAACGATGCTCTTGCCTTCGCGCAACGGAATGACATCGGGCAGTTCCTTGAAGCCCTTGAGCGGCGAGCCGTCGGGCTTGCGCGCCGAATCATGCACTGCCATGCTTGTGTCGAGCAGCAACGGCTTGTCGCCTGTGTACTCGAAGGTCACGCTCTTGCGCGCGGTGCTGCTCGGCGTCGCGAACTGGTCGCCCTTGCGCACTTCGATCAACGCGTTGACGTTGTTCGAGACGATGACGCTCAAGGTCGCCGCCGCCGCCGCCGCCGGAGCCATCTCGTAACCGATGAGCTTCAAGTGCTCGATGATGCTGCCGCGTTCCTGCGCGGTGCTGAGGAAGGATTCGTTGGCGACGCGATCCTGATAGTAGCTGAGGATGTCGGCCATGTATGAGAACAACTCGATAAGCGCGATGCCGAAGTCGGCTTCCGAGCGGTCTGTCCATTCGGGAATCTTGGCCGGAATCAGATCAACGAGCGCCTGACGGAAACTGTTGTAGTCCCGCGCCATGTAATCAATCGCCTGCCGGTTCTCTCTTAAATTGATGGTTGTCATAAGCGGTCGCCGCCCCTTGCGCTTTTCAGAAAGTAATCTTGACCTTGCCGCGTTGCAGCCGGTCTCGACGCAAGTAAACGATTTCGACCACGAGCGTGGCCTCTTCGTTCGTGATGTCCACCCCTTCGATCAAAATCTCTTCGCCGAGCCAGCGTTGCAAAGCCGTCTGGACGGTGAACTCGGTCGTCGCCGCGAGAATTTCGTTGTTCGGGTCGAAGACGAGATCGCGTAGGCCGCAGCCGAACTCAGGCGCGTGGACGCGTTCGCCCGGCGCGGTCAAAAGAATCTGCACGATCTTGGCGCGGATGTGCTCGTCGCCTGTCTGCACGCTGACCCGCCCGAATTCGTTGATGCCGAACGGAAAGCCGAACCCTGTGGTATCCATCAGTTTTCACCCTTTCCCGTGATGCCGCACGCGAAACGAGTCCTTATTCCGCACACGAAACGAAATCCTGATTCTCCGCCGTGACGGTTGAATTCATCGGAATGCTTAAACCGTCGCACGTATCAATCTTGTCGCTGTCGAGCAGGACGGGCGTCGAGTTGACGGAGACGAACGTGCTGCCCGAAGTCGCGCTCGGATTGCCCGTGCCCACGGGGTCGGTGATGCTCAGAGAGATGGGGATGGGCGTGTTGGGCGCGCTCGGTTGCAGGCTCTTTCCCGCCGGGCCGGAGTGCTTTCCCGCCGGCGGAGCGGTCTCGCCGGGATTGAGCGAGCTTTGACTCGTCTTGAGGGCGACGGGCTTTCCGTCAATCTTGACGAAGTCGCTGAGTTGGTCGGTCATCTTTCCGGCGTAGTCGAAATCGCCAACGCCGATGAAGGGAACGTTCGGGGGCGGGGTGACGGGCGGCACGGCGTTGCCCGAAACGTT
This sequence comes from Pyrinomonadaceae bacterium, assembly GCA_049692915.1. Classification (GTDB taxonomy): domain Bacteria; phylum Acidobacteriota; class Blastocatellia; order Pyrinomonadales; family Pyrinomonadaceae; genus JAIVJG01. Next base: position 10,052 of record JBAVPI010000404.1, on the reverse strand, counting down.
GTGCTTGTCCGTCCCCTCGACCTTATCGTTTTCCACCACGACTAACTTTGCCATCTCACACGAGCCTCCCCTGCTGTCGCACGTCCGATTCAAGCCTTGTTCAAATCTATGGTGCTGCCGATGATCGTCACCGCCTGCCCGGTGGCATCAATAGTGAAATCCACCTTGGCGGTAATCTGAAATGCGCTGTCGCTCATCTTGATGACGTTGCCGGTCTTGTCTGTAATCGTCACGCCGTCCTTGTTCATAACGATGACGTTGCCGTTCTTCGCCTCGACGAGCAGCAGCATCTCTTCGTCGTCGGCATCTTCAAGCTGGATGGTGTGGCCTTTCAGGGTCTTGATAATTTTGCGCGTCGGCGGGTCTTGGACGCTGCCCTGCTCCGTTCCGTCAGCGTCGTTCGGCTTCGGCAATTCCGACTCGCCGCCCGGCTTGCTCCAGAAAGTTCCGACCCAGACGGGGTAATCCAGATTGCCCGCCTCGAACTCGACCCACACGCCCGCCTCCACCTCCGGGATGAACAGGTTGCCCATGTTCGCCGCGCCGCCGTAAGGCGCGCACGGCAGCGCCCAACCCGACACCACCTCGCCCCCCAACACATGCGGAACCCTCAAACGTAAACGACCGCGAGATTCAGGATCGGCGTTGTCCACGACGAACGCGCGATACTTGCCGAAGTAGCGGTTCTCGACCTTCTCGATGAGTCGTGCCAGCACGTCGTCCATCAGACCAGACCTCCGAGCAGACCACCGGCCTCGAAGTCGCCCTCTGCCGCCACGAGCGCGTTGCGGCGGGCGGTGAAGTGCTGCGTGTAACCGCCGACGTTAAAGACGTGCCGGACGTTCGTGACGTAGTAGAGGCCGCTGAAAGCTTCGCCGACACCTTTAATCGGGACGAGTTTCCGCGTCTCCAGAATTGCGCCGTAAACGATGGTGTTGATTTCACCCTGACCTTCGATCAGCCACTCCGCTTCGTCGAAGAGAGCGCGGCTCAGGTTCTGCATCTCCGGCTGCCCCGTCGCGACGGCGTGCTTGACGAACACCTTCGGCGTCCTGCCGTCCGGCACGCTGAGGCTGCCCGCGGCTGTGTTTCCGAGTTGGGTCTGTTCGTTCGCATCAACCGTCACGTCCAACACCTCTTTGGCAATCGGGTCAAGCTGGTGCATCACGACCGTGGTCGGACGAAGCGCGTTGAGCTTGGCGTGGAACGACATCAGATTCGTGTCCGCGCCGAAATGTGCCGCGAGCACCGCCTGCGGCGGATCGTCGAGGACGGGCTTACGAAAGTAGCCGCTCTCGCCGTTGACGAAACACTCGTAGCCGTTGCGCCTTGCCAGTCGCATCAAAAATCTGATGTCGGTCTCGCGCTGAATGATGGTGGAGACGGCCTCTTCGTGGATGACTTCCACATCGTCAACTTCGGGCGTCAGCCCGTAGTCTTGAAAGACCGCGCGCGCGATGTCGCTGTCGGAGTTGTCCGGCCAATCCTTGATCTTCTCTTCCAGACTCATCAGCGCGGTCGCGTCTAAACCCGTGATCTCAAGGCAGCAATCATTCCGATCCGTCACCAGATGCGGCTTGATTTGCGTGATATAGCCTTTGAACAATTCCGTCTCCGTGTCTTCAATCAGCACCGTGATGCCGAGTTGATTCCATGCCGCGACGCGTTCGTCGTCGAGAAACCGCCACGTCCCGTCGTTATCGAGCGGCATCGAGAGCTTGATGCGCGCGACCGCCGCCATGCGATGATCCTGTTCCACCTCCATCTCGATGAGCGACGAGAGGAGGTCGAGCGCCTCCTCGTCGTTGATTAAAATTGTCGCCTTTAAGTCGGACACTTGGACACCGTTCCGGGTTCACAGCTCAAACGATCTGGCTGGGCGGAATAAAAATCTGATCGCCGATTCGCGTGACTATCGTTGACGTGAAGGCGAACCCGCGCGCCCTCATCAAATTGCCGAGAGCCTCCCGCGACAGCAGCACGCCGTTGTAATCGAGCACGAGCGTCGTCTCCGTGATGTCCGATTCGAGGCTCTCGATTCCCGGCAGATTCAGGAGCGTCGTGATTAATTCCTGCCAGTCTCGTTTCGCCTGCGCATCGTCGAAGGTGAAAGCCTCGTGCGTGGTCGCTCCCTCCTGCCACGCGAACGTGCGCAGAAGTTGAAAACTCCGGCTCCCGACGGCGCTGATGATGGACTGGCGCGTGGCCTCTGAAGTCGCGTAAGAGACGATGACGGAGTTCTCGGCGAAGCGCGGGTCAACCGTCTCAACGCCGTCGAAGGTGTTGATGAGGTTCGCACGCACCGTGCCGAAAGCGGTGAGCGCACCGAGCAGCAGCAGGTAGCGTTCCGCGAAATCTCTGTGCGACAAACTGAACGCCTCGACGACGAATGGCCGCTCGTCGAGCAGGGCGATGGGGAACGGATACTGCGGGTTAGCGTCGCTGATCTGCCACCACTTCGTCGTGTCGCCGTAATACTTGAACCCCAGCAAGTCCAGACGGTCGGCTTCGAGGACGGTGTGCAGCACCTGTCGCTCCGGCGCGGCAAGGAGCTTGCTCTGCGGCGGAATGAGGCGCAGGTCTTTCGCGCGAATCCATTCGCCGCGAGCGTTGAGCGCGGCGGATTCGGGAAGGTTGCGATAGCGTGAGCCTTTGACAAACATAATCAAGCCGGGACAATCGTGTTCGCGATGTCGGCGATGTTGGCGAGGTTGAGCACCGACATCACTTCCTTGAGCGTCTTGGTATAGAGGAACGGCAGGTTCGGCCCTTCGATGACTTCAAGCGTGACGGTGATGGTCGCGCGAATCGGGTTAAGGTCGGTGCTGAACTCCTCTTCCTTGATCTGCATGCTGGTGATGTTGACGGGCAGAATTTTTTTGCGTCCCCAGATGAAAAGGATGATCGGCGGATTCTTATCTTCGCTGAAGAAGGCGAAGCTGCCGCGCGGCCCGCCGAGCAACGCCGTCACAGCGCCGCCCAGCACGCTCTGTGTCTTGGGCGTAATCATCAACTCCAGCGTGGAAAGCTGCGGCGCGACTCCGAACTGTTCGGTGATCGTGTCGCCGCTGTTCAACTTGTCCGTCGCGTCGAGACGCACGTCGAAGGTGATGGACTCCTGTTTGACCGTGATGCTCTGGCCCGCGCGCAGGTCTTTGAAGAGCGAGCCGCCCTTGGTCGCGCCGACCTGCTGGATGAAGCTCATGTTCTGGAGCATCTGCTGGCGCGCGGTTTCGCATCTTTGCGCGGTCGGGTCTGTGCCGCCTGTCTGCGCGGTGCGCGTGCGCGTAATCGTCACAGGGTTAAATTGAAAGACGACGAACAGCGGCGGCAGGCTCAGCCCGAATTCCACGAACGCGCCGCGCAAAATTTTCGGTTGATTTGAAAAACCGGACATGTATTTAATCTCCGTTCCCACCTGTCGAGCGCCGTTCTTTCAACGCCGCTTTCTTTTCATTCCATCTCAAACGGACGTTCCGCACGAAATTTTTTAAGCGCCAACCCTTCAGAGCATTTGCAGGATGGCGCGATAGATTTCGTGCGCGCTGGCCTGCGCGATGCCCTCGTCGTCCATCGTGTCGAACGAGACGTGGACGGGCGCAACGTCCACATAATTGAGTTGACGAGAAGCGGGCAGACGTGAGACGCGTCGCTCCATCTGCCGTTGGACGTACTGGAACGTCAGTCGTGAAATATTTTCGGCGCGCCCGGCGTGGCGCTCGCTGTTGGCGAACGACATTCTGACCTCGCCGAATTCAATCCTCGCGTTTGACATGACGACTCTCTCTCTTTCCGTCGCTCAGCGATCTTTGAGCAACGCGTGATACGGGCTGAACTCGGCCTCCGTACACAGCCTGCCGATTTTTTCGTACTCGCGCCGTGCGGCGTGAATCAGGTGTTGCATGTTAATCACGCCGGAATTATCCGCCGCGAGAAACGCCGCGTTGACGACGATGTTACGGATGTTGCCCCCCGCCACGTTCAGGCGGCTCGCCAGAAAATTGAAATCAATGTCGGGCGCGACGGGCGCAGCTTCGGGGAAGTGCTGCCGCCAGATGTGGTAGCGGCGGTCTTCGTCGGGAAAGGGAAATTCGACGGCGAAATGCATCCGGCGAAAGAAGGCGTCGTCAATATTCTTGCGCAGGTTGGTGGCGAGTATGACCAGCCCCTCGAACTCTTCCATGCGTTGCAACAGGTAGTTGATCTCGATATTCGCGTAGCGGTCGTGCGCGTCTTTCACTTCGGAACGCTTGCCGAAGAGGGCATCGGCTTCGTCGAAAAAGAGGATGGCGTTACTCGTCTCGGCGTCTTGAAAAATCGCGCTCAGATTCTTCTCCGTCTCGCCGATGTATTTGCTGACGACGGTCGAAAGATCAATTTTGTAAGCGTCGAGTTGAAGTTCGTTGGCGATGATTTCGACGGCCAAAGTTTTTCCGGTTCCGCTCTGGCCGTAGAAGAGCACGCACAGCCCCTTCGACAGAGAGAGTTTTTCGTCGAAGCCCCACTCGCCGTACACGGTCTGGCGATGCCGCACCTGCGCGCACGCTTCTCGCAGTTGGGTGATTTCGTTGGACGGTAAGATCAAGTCCGACCACGTGTGGCGCGGTTTGAGTTTGCGCGCCGAAGCGCCGAGTTTCTGGCTCGACTGTGCGCGGCAGCCGCGGTTAAGGTCGTCGCGCGTAATCACGGGACGGTCGCTGGCGCGAAGCAACGCGCGGTTGTGCGCGGCGATGAGCGCGTCCTGCATCTGCCCCGGCGTGAGCTTGAATTTAACGGCGAGTTCCGCCCAGTCTTCCGGCGGCAGCTTGACCTCGTTTCTCTCCGCGAGTTGATGCCACATATCGGCGCGCATCCGGATATCAGGTGACGGCAGTTCGACGCTCGTATAGATGTGACCGCGCAACAGACCCGACGACTCCCAAGCCTGCTCCGTTCCGAAGAATGTCAGCCACGAGAATTCTTCGATGCAGCGTCTGAGGTTTCGCCGGTTAGCCACGGCCCGCGCCTCGTCTTCAAACAGGCTCTCGAAGTGTTCGAGATAAATCGCGCCGGGCAGCAACACCCCTTCACGAAAAATTCGGCGCAGAGCATCGTCAACATTCGTGTAGCGGCGCAGCACTTCGCGCACGTCCACGATCATCAAAGCGATGTCGAGTTCGCGGCACAGGGCCGCGGCGAGCGACTTTCGACCCGTCCCCTTCAAACCGTGAAAATTGAAAATCAACTTTCGCGCCCCGCCGGGCAGCGTTTGCAGGTAGCTCTGCGTCAAGGCGTGCAACTGCGCTTTCAACTCTTCGGGCCAGCGCAGGTTTTGCAGATTCGGAATCGCAGGCAGCGACTCGAAACAGGCGCTCAACTCTTGATCGAGTCCGCCCGTTTCGAGCAGGAAATTAACGATTCGCTCGTCGAGTCTGAGACCGCGTGCGAGCAGAGGCGTCTCGACGCCGTCGAGAAAGCGGACGAGTTGCGAGCGAATCAAGGGCGACTGTTCCGAAAACAATCCGCGCGCCGCGCTTCTCTCTGCGGGTTCGGCACAGACGAGTTTGAGCGTCAGATTCACACACGGCTGCTTGCGCGTCAGGTCGTCCTGCAAGTAGGCGAAAAACTTCTCATAGCGTTGGTCTATCTCCGAGGCGAGACAGACCAATACGATCTGTTCCTCGGCGGGCGTGAGGGCGAAGATGTGCGCCAGATGCGCAAGCGGAAGATACGTTCCCTGTTCGAGCGTCGCGCGCCTGCGCTCTGAAATTTCCCGCCGGAGCGCGGCTGCCTGTTCGCGTAGCTCGTCAACGTCTTCGGTTGGTTGATGCCTGAGTTGATGCTGTAGCCCGTCAATTTCCTCTTCGGAGATGAACATCCCGCCAAACATTTCCGGCTGTGCTCTATGGCAAAGCTGCCGCCAGTTCGCGACCTCGCGGCTAATCAAGGCGTTGAGGTGCGCGAGTTCCGCCGACAGATACTCGCGATTGTTTGCGTATGGCTCGCTCATCTTCTCTTACACGACCACACTGAAAGGCAGCGCGTTGGTTTGATTTCCGTTGACCGTAACTCTGACCGTCGTCGCGCCGGGGGCGAGGGCGGGCGGGACGCGCACGCTCAACTGCGTCGCATAGGCGTGCGCGCCGACGGCGACATTCGTCGCCCCGAAGCTGACGACCACGTTCTGACCACTCAGGCCGCTGCCGTTGAGCGTGATGTTATCTCCGGCGAATGCCTGCGGCGGGTCGAGGCTCTCCAGCACCGGCGGCAGCGCGTTCGACTCGCGGTTATCAACCAGCACCGACACGGGCAGATTCGTCGGGAGCACGCGCGCGACTTCAACCGTGACCTGCGCGGCGTTCAAATTCTCCCCCTTCGCGATGAGCAGCTTGCCGTACCTGACGTACACGTCCTTGCCGCTCAGACGCTGCCCGTTCACCTGAATCGTCGTTTTGGCGGGCACCGCCGTGGGCGTGACGTTCGCCGACGTGACCATCGGCAGCACTTCGTAGAATCGCGCGTTGCTGCGTTGCGGCGTCCCCGTGTCAACGATCAGCACCACGGGCTTCGGCCCGTTCGTCGTGATGCCGGCGGGAACAATCGCGCGCACGATTTTGTTTGCCGCGTCAATCGTCGCGACGGCGGTGATTGCGTCAATCTCGACGCTGATGGTCGCTCCGGGCGGAATGTCGAAAGGCAAGGTGAGAGGGATGCCGGTCAACCCGCGCAAGGGTTGGACGGCTGTGATCCACGGGCGAACTTCATAGACGAGTTGCGCGCTTTCAAGACTACCGACTACGACCGAGACGTGGAGTTTCGGGCCGCGCTGTAACGCTTCGGGGATATTGAAGACGATCTTCTCCGCCGTGATGGAGGTCAAATCCGTCTCTCCGAGTTCGAGGTCTTCAATCACGACGGAGGTCGGGCTGCCACGCTTCTTGAGATTGATTCCCTCAATCGTCACCTCCTGCCCGGCCTGCCCTGTGGAAGGAGTCAGCGAAGCGATGACCGGCATGCTGAACCCTCCCGCCTGTAAACCTATCTGCTGCGGAGGCGGGCTGCCCGGCGACTTCGCCGGAGCCATCGGCGCGATCTGCACGAGCGACACCTCGTAGCCCACAGACAAGCGATAACCCTTGTTGAGTCCCGTCCATATCTTTGAAAACTCTTCCATCGAGAAGGGCATCATCGTAATCTTCACCTTCTCGAACGAGTCGCGTAGTTCTCTGGGAAACTGCGTGTCGAGGTCGGCGTCGAAGTCTGCGTCATGGACATCGTTAACCACAGGGTATTCGTGCAGGATAGCCATCGCGTTGCCGATCAACTGGTGCGCCGTGATGTCTTCACGCCCCGTCCCGTTGGCCGGTCGCGCGTAGGCGGTCAACAGGTAATGCAGCGTGACGGCGAGAGGGGGATATTTACTGCCCACCGGATTCGAGCGGTCGCCCCGCCAGTCCATATTGCGTGCGAAGGGGCTTTCTGCGATTTTGTACAGGAAGAGATTGACGCCGTCGGCATCGTCAACCCGTTCGTCGTCCGGCGGCATGGTCGTCACCTTCGGGGTGATGCCGCCGAGCAACGCGGGTTTGTTCATCTTCTTTTCGAGCAGTTCGGCGAGCGTTCTCGTCACTGCCCCGATTGCGAGATAGCTCATGGCGGTCTCAAAACATCAGACGGGCGTTTCCGAGATGATGTCTCTCCAGCGTTTCCCATGTGTCCGTCAACGGTTGTGCGGCTGTAGGGGAGGGCAGAGGCGCTTGCACGACGGGCGGGGGCGGCTGGTTGATGATCTGCACGTCGAGCCGTCTAATCGTCAGGCGCGGGGATTCATCCGCCTGCGAATTAGTTTGCTGCCGCGCGCCGCCGCCGCGCGACGCGCGTTCGTCTAAGGGCGCGTTGGCGGGCATCGTTGAACGTGTGATTTCGTGTGGCGGGACGGGCGACGGCTGTGCGCGAGCATCTGTTTTCTGTTCGGCTCGCGCGCGCGTCAATGCGTCCGTCTCGTTGGTCTGGCGGGACGGGACGGCGGAGACAGCCGCGCCCGCGTCAACTCGATGTTGAGACTCCATTCTTTCTTTTTCGTATGAAGCGTGTGCCTGACGCGTCTCCTGTAAAAGCGCGCCGAGCGGCCTCAAGCTCTCAAACTGAATGCTCGAAGGCTGTCGCGTGAGCGACGAAGATTGCGTCTCGCGTTCTTCATTCGCCACGGTCTCCTGATTCGGCACGCCGCGTTCGATGATTGAAGTGGACTTGGGAATAATGACGCGCGTTAACGCCGGCGGCTCGCCCGTCATCTCTTCCGCCCGCGACGATTCGTTTCCGGTCACATTTGAAGGACGAAGTGGTTCGTCAAGAATCTCCGCGCGCGGCCCCGTCATCAACTCCGGCCCGCCCGTTGCTTCGCTAAAACTTCCCACGCGCGCGACGCCTGACGGCTCAACGATTTTCGCGTTCGTCTCCGCGCGCGTCTGCGGATTACCGGAGTGTGCGTCAATCTCTCTATTCACCGGGCGCTCATCCTGTCTCTGCCCGCCGTCCTCTTCAACTCGTGGCAAGGCGGAAGGCGCGGCAGGCGCGGGAGGACTTGTCGTTTGGTGTTGAAGGTTCGCGCCCGTGTTCAGCGGCAAAGACTCCGACTGTTCCTCGTTGATCGAAGATGCGAAAGCGGCGTCGCCGCGCGCGAAGGACGCGACCCCTTCGTGAAAGGGCCGTGTTTCGCGAGAGGGTGCTGAATCAGCGTCGGGATTTGAATTGTCGTTGGAATAATTTGAAAGCGGCGCGCGCGTGCCGTCATCTTCCATCTGTTGAGAGAAATTCGTTGAAGCATCTCGCGCTTCATCGCGCGGCGGGGCGTGCGTCGGTTCGAGGGAACTGCCGCGTGGAAATATATTTTGCGCGACAGTTGAGACGCCGCCCTTGACCGGCGGCCCGACGGCTGCCGCGCCCTGCCGCAAGATGCCGGCCAAGTATCCTTGTCTCGGATGATTGTTCGTTGACATAGCTGTGCCGCCGTCTTCACCACACCTGTTGAGCGCGATCCAACTCTTCCTGAAGCAGTGCGACGTAGCGTCGTCGCCGGCGGCGTGTCATCGAAAGGATGTCGCGTTCCGACCAGTGGTAGTGCAGGGCGAGAAAGTGCACTTCGCGTTCAAGATTCCGAAAACTGCCTCTGAGTTCGTCGAGGACATGGGTTGCGAGATCGAAGACGGTTTCAAAGGACGTTTCACATTCCGGGCAGTGCGCCTCAAGCTCGATCTCGACGCGCGGGGCGAGTTCGGACATGCGCTCTTCAATTCGCGACAGCGCGGCGGGCGGTAATTCGTTAACGAAAGCATCGTCAATCTCTGTGCGCTCGCCGACGCGTTGCAGGCATCGTGCGAGCAGTTTTCCCACCGCCGTCTCCGGGTCGGAGGAAAACTCTCTCGCACAAATTTCCTGATCGCGCCCGGTCGGCAAGCGAAATTCAAACGCAGGCGATGTGGCCGTCGAATGGCCCGCGCCGTCAGACGCATCCGGCTCGACGGTGAAAGTGCGCTGCGTGATGTGCGCACCTGCAAAGTCGAAAGAGTCCGTATTAAAAGCGAGGTTCATCAACTTGCCGCAGTCGGGCGCGGGGCAGCGCAGGATGCGCTCCATCCTCTCACCGAAGAGCGCCTCTCGAAGTTTGAGCACGATGTAATCACGGTCGCCGACGAGCAGATGCCCGGCGAGAGTCTCGTCAACCGTCCCAAACGAACCGATTCTTTTGACGCACAGCGCGAGAAGGCGCGTAATAAATTCGGCGCGCGGAGTTTGCGGACTGAGACCCGACAGTAGATATTCTTCATCTCCCGTCATCTGGGATAGCTCGAACTCCCGATGCACCGTTCCGTCGTCGTCAACGTACCCACCGGGCAGCGTGAAAACCTCCAAGTCAGAAAGTTCCATCCGTCGTTAAGCCCTTGAGGATAACTGAGACGCCCCTGCGGTCGGGGGCGTTTCAGTTGTCGGCGAGAGGGGTGTGAACATGGCGTTTCAATTTATGTCTCCGTCGGCTCGGCGACCGCCGAGTCGCGCTGCCAGCCCTCGTTCTC
>JBAVPI010000403.1:0-3347 GCA_049692915.1 Pyrinomonadaceae bacterium | reverse complement strand
CAATCAGCGCGGCCACGCCGCACGCGATGCCGACGATGGCCGCCAGCGCCGTCAGCTTGACGATGCGTCGCCCGCGCCGCACGCGCAGATACCTGAGCGCGAGAAAAATCTCGTAGGGCATAGATTCATCCGGCGAGTTAGGACATAGATTCATCCGGCGAGTGATGCGCAAGTTCCTCTCACGCGCCGCACGCTGCTTCCCTTTTAATCGCCCGATTATAGCTTAAGGGGTCGTCACTCTCTCGCGACGGCTTTCTCCATCACGGCGACCCATTGGCCCTTGCGCTCTTCGCGATAGACGATGCGCCCGCCGAGCGTTTTCGCGATCTCGTCCGCCGCGAGGCCGCCGTGCGTGGAGAAGAGCAGCGCCACGTCGTATTGAGATTCCTGCGAGGCGATGCGCTCAAGGTCTTCGCGCCGGAAACTATCCGTTGAGAAAACTTTCAGCGGCCTGTCGAGATAGCCGAAATAGGGATTCTTCAACTCGTCGCTCGCGGGCCACATCGTCAACACGTGCGCGTCAGGGTATTTGTCGGCGAGGAAGTGCGCGGCGTCCGTGTGCAGCACGACGAAGTCGCGATAGGCGAGATTTTCTTCCCAGGGGAAACTGTACGGCGGATTGACGAACAGCCCCGTGATGAAGGCGAGGCAGACCACGCCGACGACGAGCCGCCAGTGACGCACGCGCCGCCGGAGTGTCGAGACGCAGATGAGCAACACGAGCGGATAGACGGGCAGCATGTAACGCGCGAGCACCGCGCCGCCGACGACCGAGAGCGCCGCGACGTGCGCGACGATGAGAAGCGCGAAGACGAGTTGCACGCTCACCTCTATGCGCCGCCGCTCCTGCTGCTCGCCGTCGCGCCGCGCCGGAAAAAACATCGCGACGACGGTGGCGAGCGTCAGCACCCAGAGATTCATGTGAACGGTGACATGCCGGAGACGGCCCCACAGCGTCTCGAAGATGCGCGAGAGGTTGACGGTTGACTCGACGTTGTAGCGAAAGTATTCGGGATTGCCGAACACGTAGCCGGTGACGTGGCGGTGATACGCGAACCAGAGCGCGAGCGGCACGAGCGTCAGCAGAAGCGCGAGCGAGCGCAGAATCGTGCGACGTTGATTCAAACAGATGGCCGTCGTCCGCTCTCGCCATCTTCCCGGCAGCAGGCACAGCAACTCCCACCCGCACAACGCCAGAGGCGTCAGCACCGCCGTCTCTTTCGTCACCCCTGCGAGCGCGAAAAGAAGAATGGCAATCGCGCGCCGGACGTTCTCTCGCGCAAAGAGCGACGCGCGCGACGCATGCTCCGCGTCATCCCGCGGCGGAAGATAAAAGACCAGCCCCCAGACGGTCAGCGCCGCCACGCCCATGTCGAGATGCGCGAGCGAGCTTTGCGCGAAGAAGACAGGATAGAGCGCCGTGGAGAGCAGAGTCGCCCACGCCACTTCCCTGTTCGCGACGCGCTCCGAAAGACGAAAGACCCCGCAGAGCGCGAGCGACGCGACGGCGAGCATCGCTCCCCGCGCGACCGCGATGTGGAAGCCGAACAGTTTCCAACAAAGCGCGAGCCAGCACATGACGAGCGGCGGGTGCGCGTTCGAGAGCGTCGAGCGCGGGACGAAATCATTCGTGAACAGGATGTCGTGCGCCGCCGGGATGAAGTAGCCTGCCTCGTCCCAGTAGTAAGGCAGATTGACGAGCGGCAGGTGCGCGAGAAAAACGACGACGAAGACGGCGGCGAACAGGATGAGACCCGTGGGCTTTTTCATGCGGGGCGTCGTCGTGGGCGGTCAACTGTTGGGCGCGGAGAGGTCGTCGGCGGAGGGCGTCAGCGATTCGATCATCTCTGCGTCGAGCGAGGCTTCGGGGCGCTTGACCATCGTCAGGCGATTGCCGCGCTCGTTGTACTCGACTTCGTCCATGATGTTGTAGATGAGCAGCACGCCGCGCCCCGAAGTCTTAAACAGATTCGAGGGGTCGAGCGGGTCTGGAATATCTTTGATGTTGAAGCCCTCGCCTTCGTCTTCGATGGTGAAGCGCGCTTCCCTCGTCGAGATGTCGGCGGTGATGCGGACGAGTTTCGCGGGGTCGCCGTGATTGCCGTGCTTGACGGCGTTGACGAACGCCTCATCGAGCGCGATGAAGAGGTTGGAACTGTCGGGCTTGATGACGCCGAGCGAGGCGACGCGATCTATCAGGTAGTGCAGCACGCCGTTCATCAAAGAGAGGTCGCTCGGCAACTCGAACTCGATGCGCTCGCGGACGAAGGGCAGCACCTTGAGGTCTTCGAGAAAGCGCAGTTTGTAGCCGAGCGCCTTCTCGACGATGTTGCGCAGTTCCTCTTTCTCATACGGCTTGCGCAGATAATTCGACGCGCCGACCTTGAAGGCTTTAACGAGAAAGTTGTGCTGCGATTCTTCCGAAGAGACGACGACGGGGACGAAGAGGCGTTTGCGTTTGAGTTCGCTGATGATCTGCACGCCGCTGTCTGCGTCTTCCGTCAGGTCGCTGATGATGAGGTCGAAGTCTTCGAGGTCTTCGCGCCCGACGGCCTCCGCGCGGTCGCCCGTGGCAACCACGTCGTGGCCGAGTTCGCGCAGGGCATCGGCGAGCACCGTGCGGAGTTCGGCATTGCCGTCAACGATCAGGATTCGTCGTCTATCCATCAACGCAATTTCCGTCAAGCCTTGAAAAATGGGGAGGGCACGGAACGCTTTCGCCGCGAGATTTCGAACGCTTTCCGACTACGCTGTACGCCCTTCGCCGGCGCAGGGTTTCCAAATATATCACACAAGAATGTAGAGGGTGAGATTTGAACAAGAATGTGGACGGCAGGTTTGAGAAAATTCGACTCCCGCCCGTTCAACGAAAGAACCAGTCGATGCGCGCGGAAGAAAACTTCCCCTCAACTGACGAGCGGCTCACTATTTTGTTAGACTCGCCGCGCCGACTCAAAACAGATTCTATGCAGACTCCCGCACAAACAGAGCACACGCGCGCCGGGCCGACGACGGGCGAGAACGCCTCGCGCGCCGGGGCGGACAAGCGCGTCGGGCGTGCATACACCTTCGCAGACCTCTCGGACTACGCGCCCAAACAGCGCTTCCTGATACGCGCCGCAGACCTCGCCTTCTACTTGCTCATTCAACTCATCGGGCGCACGGTGCGCTGGAAGGTCGAAGGGTGGGAGCACTGGGAAGAGGCGACGCGCGGGGGCGGTCTGCCCATCTACACCTTCTGGCACGACCGCGTTTTTTTAGCCACTTACTTCTGGCGTCGGCGCGGCATCGTCGTGATGACCTCACAGAGTTTCGACGGCGAGTACATCGCGCGCTTTATCCAACGC
>JBAVPI010000402.1:0-2078 GCA_049692915.1 Pyrinomonadaceae bacterium | reverse complement strand
CCTCGGCACAGGGCTACTCGGCAGCAGGTACGTCGCCACGTACCCGCGCGTGCGTAAACACGTTGACTTTACGGGCGAGGGAAATACGACGGACGCTTACGGCCACGGCACACACACGGCGGGCGTCGCGGCGGGCACGGGCCAGTCGAGCGAAAACGACGCCGCACAGCATGCGGGCGCGCAGACCTACGGCGGCATCGCCACGAACGCCGACCTGATTGATGTGCGCGTGCTGAACTCGCGCGGCGCGGGCACGGTTTCACAGACCATCGCCGGCATTGACTGGGTTATCAGAAACAGACAGGCATTTAATATTCGCGTGATGAACCTCTCGCTCGGCACGGGCATCTCGCAGAGTTATAAGACCGATCCGCTGTGTCAGGCCGTCGGGCGCGCGGTGGACGCAGGAATCGTCGTCGTCGTGGCGGCGGGCAACTGGGGCAAGGATTCGCAGGGCAACACGATCTACGGCGGCATTCTCTCGCCCGCTAACTCGCCGCGCGTCATCACCGTCGGCGCGGCCAACACGCAGCAGACAAACGCGCGCTCGGACGACACTGTGACGACCTATTCATCGCGCGGGCCGACGCTCGTTGACGGCCTCGTCAAGCCCGACCTCGTCGCGCCCGGCAATCGCATCGGTGCGGCGGAGACTGCCGCAACCTCGCCGACCGCGAGCAATTCATACTCGTCTTCGGGCGGAGGCGGACTCGTCGGCTCGCTCGTCACTGGCGACACCACCACCAACACGCCGCGCGCGACCGGCACATATCAAATCCTGAGCGGCACTTCGTTCGCCGCGCCCGCCGTCTCAGGCACGGTCGCACTGATGCTCGAAGCCAACCCGTCGCTCACGCCCGCGATGGTCAAGGCATTGCTGATGCGCACGGCGCAACGCCTGCCCGTCTATGAGCGGATGGTGGCGAGCGGGCAGATGTACGGCTTCGTGCGCGTCATCACTGAAGGCGCGGGCGAACTGAATACGAGCGCCGCGCTGACGGTCGCCAGAGCGATTCGCGCGGACGCGAACAGAGCCGAACCCGGCGATGATCTGATCACGAAAAAGCGCACGTCCTACGCGATGCTCGGCACGACTTCGCCCATCGCGGGCGAGGGCATGCCGCTCAACAACGGCGTCGTCTGGGTCGAGGGCGTCGCCTTCACAGACCATCTCACGCTGACGGACGGCTACCGCCTCTCGAACGGCGTCACGCTTTCGGAAGGCTTCGTTATCGCCGACGGCTACATGACGCCGGACGCGAGCTTCGTCTTCTCGAACGGCATGGTCATGGGCAGCGGCATCACTTTAGGGAGCGGTATTACCTTAGGGAGCGGCATCACTTTGGGGAGCGGTATCACATTGGGAAGCGGCATCACGCTCGGCAGCGATTTCGTTGACGGCGACGGCAGGCTCGCTTCGGGCGGGCCGAGTAATTGGAGCTTCGAGAATGAATCACTGTGGGCCTCGAACCTCGTTGATCCGACTTCGATGACGGGCAGCGAGGAAGAGGTGATGGTTCAGGGCGAGCGCGCCGTGCCCGCAGGCGTCCAGAGACTCTCCGGCACGAGCCGGCTCTACCCGCGTCGCCGCTGAACCGGGTCGCACGGCTCGATTGTGTAAACCTCAATGAACCGGGGCGTCGCGAATGTTAACGAACCGAAATTGATGATAGAGGAAGCGAACTTCAAAAGCCGCGCGTATCAGGCGACGATCACCGTCGCGGGAATCGCGCTGTGGGTGGCGTCGGCGACATGCGTCGCGCTGCTTTACGCGCCGCGCGAACAGTTGCTGCTCGCGTCGCTCGTGCCGCTGGTCGTCGCCGTCTGCATGTTCCTGCACGTTTTCCCGATGCCGTCCGGGTTGCAGTTCACGCAGGAGAAGATGACCTTCAGCCTCTCCGACGCGATCATCCTGCTCATCGCCTGCTGGCACGGAGTCATTCCGGCCATCGTCATCGGCGGCATCGAGGGCTTCATCACTTCGCGCCGCGCCGTGCGCCGTCTCTCAAGCAATCTCTTCTCGCTCGGCATGATGTCGCTGGCGGCGGCGGCGGCGGCGCTCGCGCTCGGCGAGGTGC
>JBAVPI010000401.1:0-2621 GCA_049692915.1 Pyrinomonadaceae bacterium | reverse complement strand
GGTTGGCAATGCGGTCTGTTTGTTGCGTCATCGAATTCTCTTCCCGCAATCACCGTCGCATGTCTTCAGTCCAGCGTCGTCTCCTTTAGCGGAGACGGGCATCGAAGGTGTTTGGCTTCCGTTTCTTCCCCGGCGGCGGCGGCGGCCTTTGCCAGTCGTGATTCCGTCTTGCCGGCGGAATCCACATCGCCGCCGCCGCCCGCCGATGGCTCTCCTTAATTGAAGCTTTTGACGCCCGGCATCGCGGGTGCTCCGACTTCGTGCAAGAGCGGCACGGATTGTTGAATCGGCTGATGCACCAACGGAATGACAAGGCTCAAGTAACGGTCTTGCTCTTGGAAGACCAGCCCGCGTTCCTGTAGGAAATTGACAGTCTTTTCCGCGTCGAAGCCCGGCAGATGGCCCAGCAAATGCTGGAAGTCGGCAATGCGCTTCGGTTTGCCGTGCATGTGCTGCAAAACCTGTACGGCTGTGTCTTCGAGGTAATGTTCGACCATCTGACCGGAGCGCGAATCGTGGACGATGTTTCGTTCGCCGAGCTGCTTGAAATACAACTGGGGTTTGCTGCCCCTGTTCTGGCTCGACCAGAGCCGCTCCCAATCTTCAAACTTCTTCCTGACCTTGCCGATCCACTTCGCCATCGTCAGGAAGTACTTGGCGCTGAAGTTATGATCGGTGAAGTAGTAGGCCAGATGCGATAGCGACTCGCTGCCGAACGGGTAGATGAGCGGGTAATAATCCACCGGATGCAAATCCAGTCCGTACTCTTTGGACTTCGTGAAATAGGGGCTGTAGCGATCAAAGCGCACGGGGAAGACTCCGCTCGGCGGCGGCAGGTGCATCAGCAGCGGGAGGTCGCGCACGTAACTCTTGTACACATCCTCGCCCTCGCCGGGGAAACCGACGAGCAGGTTCCATTCGGGGAGAACGTCGTAGGTGATGCAGTTCTTGAGGAAGAAGAGGTTCTGGAAGACGCTCGTCCCTTTCTTCATCAACTTGAGGGTCGAAGTCGCCATGGATTCGATGCCCGGCTGGATGACCTTGACCTGTGCCTTCGAGAGCACCGCCATCTCCTCTTCCGTGAGGTCGGCCTTCACCTCGTAGAACATCCTGACGTTCGCCGGAGGATTGATGTAAGGAAAGACCTCCGTGAAATAGTTTCTGGCAAGGATGTTGTCCACGCAGTTGATACGCGGCGCGCGGTCTGCGTATTTGAACATCGCCTCGAACTGCTGGATGGCCTTTTCAGGACTCATGGCGCGATAGGCCATGCTTTCGCCGTTGAGACCGCAGAAGGTACAGTGCGCGCGCTCGCCCCACCAACAACCGCGCGAAGTCTCAAAGAGCAGGATGGGTTCAACTTCACGGTTCGGAAAGTTGGCCTCGAAAGTGTCGAGGAAGTTGCCGTAGTCGAGAATGATCCCGGCGTCAATGTCCAACTCCTCGCCGACGCCGCCCGGTTGGGTGGTGTGGCCGACGACGCCAAGCCCGGTCTGGACGCGACAATTTTCTTTCGTAAACACGCCTTTGACCGCGTGCGCTTTCTCCAACTCGTTATCAAGGTAGTGCTGCACGACGGCGGGGAAACTTTTCAGCGCCGGGCCGGAAAAGACGAAGTCAACGTACCCTGCATTCTTCGCAATCTCCTGTCCCATCGGCGATTCGCAGTTGGCCCCGCCCATCGCCGTGATGACCTTCGGATTACGCTCCTTGAGCTTTCTCGCCATCGAGAGGCAGGCGACGTTTTGCATGAACATGCTGGTCACGCCGACGATGTCCGCCTCGTCTATCCTGTACTTCGTGATTAACTCGTCAATGAAGCCCTCAAGCTGCCCACGCTCCTCCAAAGCCCTCTGCTTCAAAGTCTCGGTGCGCTCGTCGCGTTGCGGGTAGAAACGCCCGAAGTATTCCTCGGTGTTGTCTTCGAGATCGGGGAAAGCCACCTGACGGAACAGCCAGTCGCCGAATCCGGCATTGTGGTGGGTCGCCGAGTTGGAAATGTTTTGATAGGTCGAGGTTCCCATCAAGTGGGCGAAATCATGGTTGAGATAGAGAATCTCGACCGAGATTTGATCGCCGAATGTACTCTCCAACACCGACTTAATCTGCGTCAGCCCGATTGAAGGCAAGTTCAATGAGGCGAACGGCATGTTGAGCAAAAGTATCTTCGTCACGTGTCTCTCCTTAGTTTGCCGGGTTGGCCGGGTTTCATCCTGTGTACATTCATCTGCATGGGGTGGCGTGCGAGACGCTTCAAGCAGATGAGCAGGCTTACTGTCAGTCGCTTTCGTTGATGGTCACTACCTTCAACTCTGTTTCATCAGACCTTCGACGCGTTTCTGTCGAGCAGAATTTTCGTCTCCGTGTCCGTCAGTTGGTCGAGTTCTTTGAGCATCTGGTTGATGTTCCCGTCCTCGCTCTGATCGGCTATGTGTTGCACGATGATGACGGCCAATTCGCCCACCGTCGGGGCGGTGAAAATATCTCGCAGTCCGAGTTCCACATTCAGTTCCTCGCGCACCTGAGAAATCATCAGCATCGCCAGCAGCGAGTGGCCGCCAAGCTCAAAGAAGTTGTCGTGGACGCCGACCACTTCCACTTCCAGCACCTCGCACCAGATG
>JBAVPI010000400.1:0-3698 GCA_049692915.1 Pyrinomonadaceae bacterium | reverse complement strand
GCGACGACGCGCGCGACCTCGCGGCATACCTGCACGCACACGGGGAGCGGGAAGTGCGCGGCGCGGTGGCGGGCGGTTGGGGCACGCTCGCGCAGTACGGCATCGCGTACCACGAGATTTTTCCGCGTCCCGGCGTGACGCTGCCTGAGACGCACTACGTCGCCATCGGCGCGGCTTTCCTCAACGGCTCGACCATCTCCGTCCCCGCCGACGAGGAAGGCCGACTCGTCTCGGAAGAGGAGCGCGTCAACTATCTCGCTGCGTATCGCACGCTCAAGCCGGAAGCTGTCTTCGGCAACTCCATCTACCTCTATCGCGTGCGTTGAGCGGCGACGCGCCCCAGAGCGTGTTGAACGTTGACGCGCCCCGGAGTGCATCGTCCGCAGCACATGACGCGCGGCACGCGTACACATCACCCGGCACACGAACGCGCCTCGATAAGCGCCGCTCCGCACAGTCGCCGTCACGCTCCTTCACTCTTTAACGCGCTGTCATCCGCGACGCGTCGGGCCGCAAACGTCAACACTAATATCAAGAGAGAGATGACCAGCGGTATGAGAAGCAAACGCGCCAGCGGATACGAATGCGGCTCGCCCCGCGTGAGGGCTGCGAGTTGATCGCGCAACGCGCCGCGCCCGTCCGGGCAACACATCGCCCCTCGCACGGCCCCGACCAGATTGACGACGAACGACACGAGTCCGACCGCGATGACGACGATGCCCGCGAAGCGTCTTTCCGAAAGTTTGGAGAGATGACTGTAACCGGCGAGTCCCAGACACGCGAAGGGCATCGCGGGCAGCAGATAGCGCGGGCCGAACTGGCAATCGCCCGTCGTAGCGATGTTGAAGACATAGGCCGCGAGGACAATCGGCAGCGCGACGGTCGCGAGAAAAACCGGCTCGCGCTTGAGGGCGCGCGGGTAATAGGTCAGCCCGAACAATCCGAGCACGAAGACGGGCGCGTAAACGACGAGCGACCCTGCATAGAACGCGATCTTGTCGCCGAAGTTTTTCGGGTCGAGATAAAAGAAGGTGTCGGCGAACATGCCAGCGCCGGCGACGTTCGCGAGCAGCAGCGGATTGCCGAAGCTCATGGCGTCGTAGATGAAGAGAGGCAGCAGGCCTGCGAACGCGCCGCACAGAAAAAGCGGAATCAAGTTCCAACGGCGCAGCGAAAGAAAGTATAGCCCGCAGACGAGCACCATAAAGAACGGGAGCATCGAGGTCGTCAGCGTCAGTCCGAGCAGCAGGCCCGCGCAGGCCGACGAGAAAGGCTCGCCGCGCCCGCCCGCGCTTCGTCTGCGCGAGAGACGGAAGATGAGATAGAAGGCGAGGACGAGAAACGCGTCGGCGAGCGCGTCGTGATGGGCGATGCCCGAATAGGCGAACGCGGTCGTCGCAAGCGCGTAGGCGAGCGTCGCGGCAAGCGGCCAGAAAAGCGCGCGCCCGTCCTTCACCAATCCGCGCGAGATGCGGAACACGGCGATGTTTGATGCGGCGAGCGCGAGCGACGTGGTGAAGAACGTGACGAGCGCCGAGACGAGCAGGTAGTTGTTCGTGTAGCTCAGTCCGACCGCGCGGAGCACGCCGTAGATGACCGCCCCGGCCATAAACTGTCCCGGCTGCTTCGCCGCGTACTTGTGGCCGTCGTGCAGAAACACGTCGCCGAGCGGTTGCAGGTGCGCGGAGGTCGAGCCTTCGAGGTAGAAGTGGCCGCGCTCGACGATGGCTTCAACCCCGATCTGCTGCAAGTTGAATTGAAGCAGATTGTCCGAGTTAATCGCCGCCCCGTACACGAACCACAACGACAGGAAGAGGAGAATCTCGACGCGCGTGATGGAAAAAACGACGCGCCCGAACGCCGGACGAAAGCCGCGGTCGCGCACGCTCCGTCGCGTCAACGTCGTTGCCTGTGTCTCAGCGTTTTTCTTCCTCATCGCGTTTCCTTCCGCGTGCTTCGCGGCATCCCCGACGATGCAACAGCAACGCACGCGCTTTCAACTCAACAACGAATGCGCGCCGCCCGTCAAGAATTTGAACCCGTCGCGGCGCGCTGGTAGTATCGGCGTCGAAACGAAACACGGAAGCGGCGCGCGGCCTTCCTTGAAGTCGCACAGCGCCATGACGCGCGGCGCAAATCCGGCGAAGGAAAGGCTGAGGCTCATTGGTCTCGAACGATCACGGCATGACGAGACCGCGCAGTGGCCGCGATATGTGGCGCGTCGCGCGCGCGTCGCTGGCGTTCATCGTCGTCTTCGCTCTCGGCGTCTTCCTCTACACGATTCGGCTGCGCCACAACCCGCCCGGCTTCTACGTTGACGAATCGTCCGTCGCCTATAACGCCTACACGATTTCGCAGACTGGCCGTGACGAGTTCGGCGAAGCGTGGCCGCTCTTCTTCCGCGCCTTCGGCGACTATAAAAACCCGATCTACGTCTATCTGCTCGCCGCCGTCTTCAGCATCACCGGGCCGGGTATCCTCGCCGCGCGACTCCTGAGCGCCATCGCGGGCCTCTCGGCGGCGTGGTTGATGGGACTGCTCGGCACGCGCGTCACCCGTCGCCGCGACGTGGGACTATTCGCCGTCGCCGCGACGCTCTTGACGCCGTGGCTCTTCGAGATGAGCCGCGTCGTGCTTGAGGTGGCGCTGTATCCGCTGGCGGTGATTCTCTTTTTGCTCTGCCTGCATCGCGTCTCGACGAAAGAGAGTTGGACGTGGCCCGACGCAGCGAGTCTGGCGGCGACGCTCGCGATGCTCACTTACACGTATTCAATCGGTCGCCTCTTCGCGCCGCTGCTCGCGCTCGGCCTCGTCATCTTCGCGACGCGCGCGCGGCTCTCCGGCCTGCTCCGCACGTGGGCGCTCTACGCGCTCACGCTCTTACCCATGTTCATCTTCCAACGTCGCCACCCCGACGCGCTCACAGGCAGATTCAACCTCATCACTTACATCACGCCGCAGACTTCATTTCCGCGCATCGTGTGGGAGTTCGTCAAGCACTTCGCCGGTAATCTCGACCCGCGCCGCCTGCTCTTGAGCGGCGACGAGAACGTCTGGCAGGTTGCGCACGTACAGGGGACGCCCGCCGTACTTTTCATCACGATGGCGCTCGCCCTCGGAGGGTTGTGGCTCGTGCTGCGTCGCCACATACGCGACGCGTGGTGGCGCTTCGTCCTCTACGGGCTGGCCGCCTCAATCGTCCCCGCATCGCTCACCGCCGATTATTTTCACACGCTGCGTCTGGCCGCGTTGCCCGTCTTCCTGCTCGTGCTGATGCTGCCCGCGCTCGCTTGGCTTTGCGACGAAGCGTTGCCGCGTCCACACGCACGACGCGCGGCGCTCGTCGCGTGCGTGTCGCTCATGCTGCTGCAAGGCGCGATCTTTCAGTGGCGTTATCACGCGAGCGAGCGCGACGCGTGGCGGCATCACCTGTTCGACGCCGACTACGCGTCGAAAATTTTCGACCCCGCGCTCGCTTACCGCGACGGCCCCGTCTATCTCGCCGACGCCATGACGACGCCTTACATACAGGCCGACTGGTATGCGACGCTGCGCGGTGTTCCGCTCTCGCGCTTCATCCGTCTCGCGCCCGACGAGTCGCCGCCCGCGGGCGCGCTCGTCATCTCGACGGAGGAGAGTTGCGCGCCCGCGCATGTCCTCGCGCGGACTGAGCCATACACGCTCTACCTCGCGAGCAC
>JBAVPI010000399.1:0-2138 GCA_049692915.1 Pyrinomonadaceae bacterium | reverse complement strand
AAGGATTAAATAAGGAAGACGCTGTGGAGAACGTATCGGCGTGCCGCGCCGGGCGGGTCGCCCTGCGTGGTCGCGGCGTGGCGAAAGATGGTGTGTGCGGAAAGGTCTGGGTGTTTGACGGCACGCGTTAAGAGGATCGCGTCTCCGCGTTTTGAGATGCTGACATTACCACTCTGTGCGGACGCGGGCGTGCGCTCGGAGCGAGACACGCAGGACTGGCAAGTTTGGGCGAGGGCGTTGAAGTTTCCGCTTCCATTCGTGGAAAGATGCGCGACGTGAATCGCCTGCCGCGCGTCATGAGCGTGCATGCTTTCGCCCGTATCGAACGAGCATTCGCCCGTGTCGGAGACGGCGGCGCTGTCGCGTGCTGACGGCTCTTCGCCGTTTTGCATGGGACAGTGCGCGGCCCCTGATTCGGCATCTTGGACGCAACAGTCGGGCATCTCTGCGGCGGACACGGAGGCGTCTGCGGCGGCGCGGCGCGCGTGCAGACAACCGTTGGCGAAAGCGCTCGCCAAGCCACCGTAGAGCAGCGTGATGACGAGAGCGATGCTGAAAAGACGTGGCCGCATAATGAACAGGAATGTGATGCCGTCGGGCTTCTCCGTGTTGGCCTCATTAAACAACATTCCGCCGCACACGCGCAAATCGGCGGATGAAAGCGAAGGTCGAGTGCATTAAGCCGCGTCCTTCACGATGACGTTTGACCGACCGGCGGAAAGGGTGCGACGATGCCTTAGATTATCGCGTGCGAAAATATCAATCGAGGAGAACAGGGAACATGTCAATTGATAAGGACAAAGTAGTGACGCAGGAAGAGACGGGCGAAGCGGCTCCGATTGACGAGGTGGAGAGCCGCGTCGAGGCCGAGATGAAGCGCATCGAAGGCAGCGCCAAGGAAGCGGTCGCACAGGGGATGCAGAACGAAGAGCGCGAGCGTGAGGGTCGCGAATTGAAGGAAGAGGGCGAGCGCGAACTCGACGAGCAGCGCGACGAGTAGTAGAGGCGACAAAACGAGCGTTCAAAGAGTAGGACGGGCCGCGTGCGTCTGGCGCGCGGCCCGTCTCGTGTGAAGCGGACAACGTTTCAAACTTCAATCGCCGGTCGTCTCTTTGGCCTTGTCCACGGCAGCGCGTATCTTCGCCGCGATGTCGGCGGAGTAGCCGCGCTGCCGGAAAATGATGCGACCGCCCGGAGCGATGACGAAGGTCTGCGGGATGCTGTTCGAGCCTTGCATCAGCGCCGGAGCGACCTGCCGCCCCCAGCCCACGCGATAGTTGATTTTGAACTCGCGCGCGAAGTCCTGCACTACCTCCTCGGCCTGCTGCCGCTCTTCGGTCGTCAGCCCGATCACCACGACGCCCTTCGGCCCGTACTCGTTACTCAAATCAATGAGGTGCGGAATCTCCAGACGACACGGGCCGCACCACGTCGCCCAGAGGTCGAGGACGACCACTTTGTCCTTGTAGTCGGCGAGGCGAAACGACTTGCCGTCCGTGTCCTCTATCGTCGCGTTCAAGACCTCCGCCGGGATTGACTCGGATGCCGTGGTGGTGATGCGCGGCGCTCCCGGCTGCGACGAGACGGCTACTTTCGGCCCACCGTTCGCGCTCGTCTTCGCGTTGTTGGCCGCCGTCTCGTTGCTGATGTCGCCGGACGTGCAACTCGACGCGACGAAGAGCAGGAGCGAAGCGGAGAACGCCGTCAGCGCGACGCGGCGCATCGTCCAGAATATGTTTCGCGGTTCGATCAATTTGTTCAAAGTCATGCGTTGGAACTTCCTTTAATTTTAAGAGCGTGTCCGAATGTAATGGCTCCCGCTTTTCTCGTTTCTCTCTCAAGGCTCGACGGTGCGGACGAGTCGAAAGCCGAGCGTGGCGTCCCGCACGTTCTTCGCGACCCAACTCCGCGTCGTGGCCGTGATCGGCCTGTCGCCGTCGGCCTTGCTCCTGTACGAGCCGCCGCGGATCACGATTTTGCCGCGATCCTCTTCCGGCAGTTTGATGCGATTGTTACCGGCATACGTTTCGGCGGTCGAGTCCGTCCACTCTGAGACGTTGCCGATCATATCCTGTATCCCCTGCGGCGTCGCGCCGCCCGCAAACGAGCCGACCGCTTTGGGCGACTCGGTGCCGAGA
>JBAVPI010000398.1:0-4623 GCA_049692915.1 Pyrinomonadaceae bacterium | reverse complement strand
CTGTTGCGCGTCGTCGAACTCGGCATGGATGTCTGTGCCCTGCGTGCCCGCGCCAGAACAGGACGCGACGCGCCCGCGCCGGACTCTCTGGCGGGCGCGAGCCTGATGCCGGGCTTCATCCATTCGAGTCCCGCCATGACGCGCCTCGTTGACGAGGTGCACAAGATTCGCTCGTCGGACGTGACGGTGCTGATTACGGGCGAATCGGGCACGGGTAAGGAACTCGTCGCGCGCGCCATCCATGCCATCTCTTCGCGCCGCACGAAAGTCTTCGTTCCTTTCAACTGCACCGCCGTGCCGAAAGAACTATCGGAAGGCTACCTGTTCGGCTATCGTCGCGGCGCGTTCACGGGCGCTGTCTCTGACTCTCCCGGCGTCATCCGCACCGCTGCCGGAGGCACGCTCTTTCTCGACGAAATAGGCGACCTGCCTCTGGACGTGCAGCCGAAGTTGTTGAGGTTTTTGCAGGAGGGAGAGATACAGCCTTTGGGCGAGCAGCGGCCCGCGAAGGTGGACGTGCGGATTATCGCGGCGACGAACACCGACCTTGAGAGAATGGTTGAGGAGGGTCGTTTCCGTGAAGACCTCTACTATCGTCTCAACGTCATTCGCCTGCTCGTGCCGCCGCTCAGGGAGAGGCGCTCGGAGATTCCGACCATCGTCAACTATTACATCAACCATTACGCGTCGAAGTTCGGGCGCAGGGACGTGCAGATCACGCCGCAGGCCGTTGACCTGCTGATGGTCTTCGACTGGCCGGGCAACGTCCGACAGCTTTGCAACGAAGTGCAGCGCGTGGTGGCGCGCGCCGAAGACGGGGCCGTCATCACGCCCGAACAACTCTCACCCGAACTCAAACGCATCGCCGTTTCCACGGCGTCCGCCATCGCGACCGTCACGCCCATTGGCGCAGCCGCAGCCGACGCAGCCCTCGCGGGCGGACTCAACCTCGCCGAAGCGATGGCTGAACTCGAACGCCGCATGATCGCGGAAGCCATGCGCAAGCATAACGGCAACATCTCGCGCGCCGCACGCGAACTCGGCCTCACACGCCGCGGCCTCTACCTCAAACTCGGACGCCACGACCTCAGCGCCAGCGCCTGACCTCTACCGGTAATTTGCGCAAAATCATTTTCCGCGTTGTCGAGCCTTTTTATAAAATAGCCTCTCACGCAACGCATATCACCCTCGACCCGAAATCAAAGCGGGCGACGCTTAATTTTCGTCGCTCTGGAGAAATTAGTTGCATTTATGCTCCACACGGCGTTAATCTTCCTGCCTGTGAGCGTCTTCTCGACTCCCGCAAAGCACACTAATACATGGCCGCCACGGGGCAGCTTAGAAACAACATCTTGGCGTGCCGACTAGAAGATTCCGAGCACGCTAGTGAGTAGGTTCAGGACGGTAACTATCATAGCTTCCGGCTGCTCGTTCGGTATCTCGCCCGCCGTAGTCGCCGCCGTGCTTGATGTCGGAGGCACGATGGGCGGGCAAAGCATATCGCCGGCAAAGGCGGGACAGCACAGGGCTAGTAACATAATAGACGCTCGGAGTGTTTTTCTCATTGTTCTTTTCCTTATGGGTTTAATGGAAACACTGACTGGTTTGACCGTCATATCCCGCGAGGGAATGACGGTTTTTTCGTGCTAGCCATAAAATGACAAGCATAAAGAAAGGGTTACCTCACATGAATTTAGCAGATAAGCGGCTGAAGGAACTAGACAGCCCCTCACTCACCTCCAACGAGAGGACACTCTTGGACTGTCGTGTCGCGGCAGACCTCATTCACGGGGGGCAATACGAGGCCGCGTGTGAGGCATTAGGTGAGTTGTGGCGTGGCGTCGGTGAGCGCCCTGACTCTGAAGGAATGACGGAGAGGGCAACAGCCGAAGTGTTGCTTCAGGTCGGCGCGTTGTCCGGTTGGATAGGCGCGAGCCAGCAAATCGTGGGCGCACAGGATAAGGCTAAAGACTTAATAAGCGAAAGCGCGGCGCTCTTTGAACAGATCGGAGAGACAGATAGAGCGGCGACGGCGTATAGCGATTTGGCTCTCTGCTACTGGCGAGCAGGCGCATACGATGAAGCTCGCATCCTTCTCAAAAACGCTTTCGAAGGAATTACGGAGGCAATAGGTAGGACGAAAGTCATCTTGCGATTAGTTACCGTCGAGATCGCGTCAGGCCGATATAATGACGCCTTTATTCTACTGACGGCACACGCTCATCTCTTTAATGAACAGGTAAGCCACGCCTTGCGAGGCAGTTTCTATAGTCACTTAGCCGTCGTGCTGAAACAGTTAGGCACAGTGGAAGGACGCCCCGATTATCTGGACAGGGCTATTATTGAATACACCGCAGCCATTCACCATTACGAGCAGGCACATCATGATCGCTATCGCGCCCGCAACGAAAATAATCTCGCCAACTTACTCCGCAAGATAGGGCACTGCCAGCAGGCGCACGAACACTTGGATCGCGCACAACGGATTTACACGCGCCTTGATGACGCCGGCAACCTAGCACAGGTCAACGAGACGCGGGCGCGAGTCTTTCTTGTCGAGCAGAAGTATCGAGAAGCTAACCGCATCATTGACGAAGTAATTCAAACCTTTGAAAGGGGTAAGGAGTCCGCATTGCTGGCCGACGCGCTGACGGTTCAAGGCGTAGTGTGGGCACGTCTCGGTGTTCATCAGAGTTCGCTCAATGCTCTGCGCCGCGCTATGAGCATAGCTGAAGAATCAGGCGCTCCGGTTAATGCAGGGCTGGCGGCGTTAACGCTAATCGAAGAACATGGGGCGCGGCGACTGTCACAGACGGAAGTTTATAACCTGTACCGCCGCGCCGACGACTTGCTCAAGCGCACGCAAGACCCAGAAGACATTGCTCGCCTGAGAGCGTCTGCCCGCATCGTCTTAAGAAGGTTATCGGGCGCACGCATCCTCGATAAAAACTTTACACTACACGGCGCGGTTCACGACTTCGAGGCAAAGTTTGTTGAGCAGGCGTTGGAAGAGTCCGGCGGACGCGTGACGCACGCCGCGAGGCTACTAGGCATCACGCATCAATCGCTCGCCCTGCTCCTGAAGACGAGGCACAAAAGGTTACTGTCAAAAAGGACGCCCCCCAAGAGACGCTTACGAAGCATCCTCAAAAAACCGAAGAAATAGACTTTTGGTCAGGGTGTGAACTTTGGGGCCGACCGTTGTTGATAATGACGCGATGCCTTATATCTCTTTCAAGTCTAATAGCGTGTCCTATGACAAGCGGAACAAGCGCAACCATAGCCCGCTCTGGAAGCAGATGTATCACCACTTTTCTTTCAACTAAGAGCGGTTTATGTTGAAACGACATTCAGCATGATTAAGGCTAAGTTTGGCGAACGCCTGAGAAGCAAGACCGTTGTTTCTCAGACTAACGAAGTGTTGTGCAAGGTGCTCTGCCATAACCTTTGTTGCGTCATTCAGTCCATCTATGAACTAGGCATTAAGCCGACGTTCTGGACTGAGGAATGAAGGGGCGGGCATTACATATGCCCCTTTGATTTCATAAATCGGATTATCTGAGCGAAAGCATCAGGTAAATTCTCTTCCGTGAGAGTCACACTAAGGTGCGGTGTTCTGCCAAGAGTCGGCAAAGACTTTCGCAATTCGTCCAGAGGTATATCTCCGCCCCCTCTTATAACTACCTCTTGGGATGTCTTGTTAAATTCATACGCCACTATATCTGCCGCTTGGAGTGCTGGCTCCACCACCGCATCTTGAATGTCGTAGAACCTAAGGCGTGTGTAGCCCTCGTTTAAACGGAAGTAGTTTTTTGACTGCTCGTCGTTCCAGCAATAGTCAAACCAACTTGCTATGTTGCCAGCTTCTTTTGTTTCACCACCGGCAAAGATGTAGTGAATCGCTTCGTCGTATATGAGGTTACTGCTACACCAGTGGGCTATCATCTTCATTACGTTCGCCACGTTGAAGATGTAAGAGCTTTTACACTCAGGGGCGCGCTTTAACTCTGCGGGGCGTGTCTTATCAAAGTCCGCTTTGACGACGCTAGAAGCGAATAGAACCATCCGATAATTGTCATCCTGACGTTTCCGGCTCATCGTCCTATGCACCCGTTTGAGTAGCGGCACAAACTCTTCCTCTTTCAATTCCTTATAAGGATTCTTGTTACTTATTTTATGCCGCTCTCCGCGCTTAACGGCGAGAAAGGCATACTCAAAGTCTTTCATGTGGAAGAAACAAACTTCCTTCTTGTCTAACTCTTGTCGCCACTCCTTCCGAAACTTTTTCCAATCCTCATAGCGCGCCAAGACGCACCCAACGGTATGAAGTAAGGGCGAATTTGGGCGTGACGTGGTCTGGTGGTTAGCGCCCGCGTCGAAGTAAGCCGTCCACGGTGTCAGCAAAGCAATGACTCCCTTCTTAGGGTTATCGAAAGCATCAAGACAGATATGTTCCTAAGCATCATACTCCCGCTCTTTCGCAGAGATGTTAGTCATTTACGCACACCTCCGCTCTGATACTTTTCGGGCAAAGCCACTCGGTTGGGCGTTGGCGCAAAAGTCACGTTTGATTCAAAAGTAAGTGGGTTGATGCAAAAGTAGGAGGTATAATGCGGCATTAAA
>JBAVPI010000397.1:0-5779 GCA_049692915.1 Pyrinomonadaceae bacterium | reverse complement strand
AGCCGGGTTCGGTCGTGGCGGGTGCGCCCGCGCCGCCGCCGGGCAAGTTGACGAAGGCCGACTTCACTTCCGATCAGGAAGTGCGCTGGTGTCCGGGCTGCGGCGACTACGCGATTCTCAACAACGTGCAGAAGGTGATGCCGGAACTCGGCGTGCCGCGCGAGAAGGTGGTCTTCGTCAGCGGCATCGGCTGTTCAAGTCGCTTTCCCTATTACATGAATACCTACGGCTTCCACTCGATTCACGGGCGCGCGCCCGCCATCGCGACCGGCATCAAATCGTCGAACCCGGAGTTGAACGTGTGGGTCATCACGGGCGACGGAGACGCGCTTTCAATCGGCGGTAACCACTTCATGCACGCCATCCGGCGCAACCTCGACATCAACTACATCCTCTTCAACAATCGCATCTACGGTTTGACGAAGGGCCAGTACAGCCCGACCTCGGAGTTCGGCAAGAAGACGAAATCAACCCCGATGGGCGTCATTGATTATCCGATTAACCCCGCTTCGCTTGCCATCGCGTCGGAGGCGACGTTCGTCGCGCGCTCGATTGACATTGACGTTAAGCATCTCGGCACGGTCGTGCAGGCGGCGGCGCGTCATAAGGGCGTCTCGTTCGTCGAGGTTTACCAGAACTGCAACATCTTCAACGACGGCGCGTTCGACTCTTTCGCCGAACGCACGGCGCGGCCCGAAAATGTGCTCTATCTCGAACACGGCCAGCCGATGGTCTTCGGCAAGAATCGTGACCGCGGCATCCGCATGTCGGGGACGCTGCCGGAAGTGATTCAACTCGGCGGCGAAACGGGCCTCAACGAAAACGACTGCCTCGTCCATGATGCACACGTCCACGACCCCTCGGTCGCCTTCATGCTCGCGCGCATGGAGCACCCGAACTTCCCGCAGCCCGTCGGCATCTTCCGCGACGTGCAGCGCGACACTTACGAAGACCTGCTCGCCGGTCAAATCGAGACGGCGATTGCACAGAAGGGCGCGGGCAGTCTGGAAAAACTCATCAACAGCGGCGAGATGTGGACGGTGGAATAGCTTCTGAGTCTTCAAGGGCGAAGAAGAACTGCGGGGCTTTAATAGGAAAGTTCCGATGTTGTGATTTCTTAATTTCAACGCAATCTGTTTGCAACCAAATCCGTCGGCGCTGTGGGTATTATCTTCCTTGTCAGCAGGCAGCAACGATCCTTCTGAAGATGAGTGAAACTTTGGGGCAGGCCACGCCACTGGTGGCCGTGAGGCGTCGGGCTTATGGGGGAGCCTGATGCCTTTCTTTTTTGCGGAGGCTGGCAAATGAAGCCGCGTTAAAGCGAGTGCCCTTGTACTGACCAGCCTCCAATCTCAAGCCTCCGGCCTCTATCCCTTCTTCCTTCCTGCCTTCTGTCTTTCCTTAAACACCTTTTCGCCGCCCGACTGTCCGAGCGGTTCATTCGTGGGGATGGCGGCGGGCACGGAAGGACTGTTGTCGCGCGCGGCTTCTTCGCCGCGACTTCCCGTCGCCTGCGACGAATCGTCGCCGAAAAATTTGCTCGCCTCTTTGCGTCGGCCACGAAGCGCGGGCGTGCCTTTTTCCTTTTCCTCCGGCCCGCTCGCGTTGCTCCGCTCGTCGCCCATCTGTTGGCCGCGGCGCTTTTCGGGAATGCCCGCCTTACTCTGTGATTTCTTGCTGACCATTTAATTTTTCCGCCCCTTCGATTTTAATTTGCGAGACGAAGCGCCTCCGCCATGCTTACCTTACTCGGTAACTTCCGCGACCCCTTCAACCAGAGTCTTCTTCGCTCCGCGCTGAAGCGCCCACTTGAGCACCGGCGGCGTGACGAGCGTCGTCACGATGACCATGATGACGACCGCCCCGAATGTCTCCGCGCCGATGACAGGCTCAGTCCCGCCTCCCGCGTTTGGCAGCAAGAGCGTCGCGCCGATGCCGGCGAAGATCAGCCCGACTTCGCCACGCGGGATCATGCCGATGCCGACGGCCAGACGATTCGTGCCGCGCCCCATCACGCCGAGCGAGCAGACCTGTTTGCCGACGATTGCCGCCGCCGTCAACGCGAGCGCGAAGCCGAGAACGTTCAAGCGGGCGAAGACGCGCAGGTCAACCTTGAGTCCCATCAAGACGAAGAAGACGGGCACGAGCAACGCGCTCACGGGCGCGAGCAGTTCCGTTAGCTGCTGCTCGCCGCGCCTGACGAAAGACTCGAAGTGAACTTCGTCGAGCACCAGTCCGGCGGCGAATGCGCCGACGATGGGCGCGAGGCCGACCCACGCCGACGCCCACGCCAACAGAAAACAGAAAGCGATGGCGAAGGCCACGAGCACGCCGCGACTCTTTAAGTGTCCCGCGCCGCGAAACAGATGCGGCACGACGAACTGCCCGACGAGAATCGCCCCGGCGAAGAAGGCCACGGACTTCAAAGCGATCAGCCCGACGCTCGCGACCGCCAGCGTCTCGCCCGCCGCACCGGCCTTAATCGCGCCCGCGACGACGGCCAGAATCAGTAGCCCCAACACGTCGTCAATCACCGCCGCGCCGAGGATGATGCGTGCCTCGCGCGCCTGTAGCCAGTTCATGTCCTTCAACACGCGCGCCGTGATGCCGACGCTCGTCGCACACAGGGTCGCGCCGATGAAGATGTGTCCGAGCGCAGGCCCGTCCGGCAAAAAGTAGGACGCCACGCCCCATCCTAAAAAAAACGGGACGACGATGCCGAGCGTCGCCACGAGCAGAGACGACCACCCGACCTCGATCATCGCGCGCAGGTTCGTCTCCAGCCCGACCTCGAAAAGCAGGACGATCACGCCCAACTCCGCGAGCGCGGCGACCACCCCGTCCGCGCGCAAGGATTCGATTGATGAGACGCCGAAGAGTGAGAGCGCGCCGACAAGGATGCCACCCACGAGTTCGCCGAGCACCGCCGGCTGTTTGAGCTTGGAGAATAGTTCGCCGCCGAGCTTGGCGACCAGAAGCATCAACGCAATCGAGAGCAAGACGAACGGGTCGAGTCCGTGCACCGGCCCTTCGTTTACCGCGCCGCCGGACGAAGAAGCCCACGCGCCGCGCGTCGTCGCCGCCGGGACAACCCCGCAGAGCGTGAGCGCGCAGAGAATCAAGAGTCGTTTCGTGCCGTGCATGATTTCAGAGAGACGGAGGCGCACCGATCACCGTCGTTGCTTAACGCTCGCGCACGCGCAGGGCTTCCGGCTCAGACCTCTGCGAAGCGCCCCGCTCGCGTCCGTCTTCCGCAGCGGTCGGGTCGGCGGGCGGCGGCGTTGTGACGACGAGTTTTTCGAGCGTCGCGTCGAGCGCTTCGTTGATGCGGTTCACGTAAACGAACTCCAACTCTTTACGCACGTCTTCGGGAATGTCCTCTGTGTCCGCTTCGTTGCGAGCCGGAAGCACGACGCGGCGAATCCCTGCGCGATGCGCGGCGAGAACTTTCTCCTTGATGCCGCCGACGGGGAAGACGAGTCCGGACAATGTAATCTCGCCCGTCATCGAAGTGTCAGGACGGACGCGACGGCCCGTCATCAGAGACGCGAGCGCCGACGTGATCGCCACGCCCGCCGAAGGGCCGTCTTTCGGAATCGCTCCGGCGGGGACGTGGATGTGCTCGCCGTAGGTCTTGAACATTTGCGAGTCAATGCCGAACTCCGAGGCGTGCGACCACAGGAACGAACGCGCCGCGCGCGCCGACTCCTGCATCACCTCGCCGATCTGTCCCGTGATAGTGAGGCCGGAGCCGCCCGGCAAAAGCGTCGCCTCGATGAAGAGCAGTTGCCCGCCCATCTCCGTCCACGCCATGCCCGTCGCGACGCCGGTCGGCATCTCTTTGCGCGCCTCTTCCGGGTAGAAGCGGGGGGGGCCGAGCAACTCTTTAAGGTCGCCCGCGTCCACACTCATCTTGTCCGCTTCGCCGCGCGCGATTCTCAGCGCCGCCTTGCGCGCGACGCGTCCCACGGTGCGCTCCATTTGCCTGACTCCGGCCTCGCGCGTGTAGCGTGCGGCGATGAAGGCAATCGCGGCGTCCGTGATTTCCATCTGGCCCTGCTGCAAACCGTTCTCGGTCATTTGTCGTGGGACGAGATAGCGCCGCGCGATGTGCAGTTTCTCCTGATCGCTGTAGCCCGCCAGACCGATGATTTCCATGCGGTCGCGCAAGGGCGCGGGGATCGGCGCAAGCTGATTGGCCGTCGCGATAAAGAAGACCTTCGAGAGGTCGAAGGGCAGATCGAGATAGTGATCCGTGAAAGTGCCGTTCTGTTGCGGGTCGAGAATTTCCAGCAGCGCCGACGCCGGGTCGCCGCGAAAATCAGCGCCGAGTTTGTCAATTTCGTCGAGCATGAGGACGGGGTTGTTGACGCCCGCGCGCCTCAAAGACTGGATGACACGACCGGGCATCGCGCCGACGTAAGTTCTGCGATGGCCGCGCAACTCCGCTTCGTCGCGCACGCCGCCTAAAGAGAGACGCTCGAACTCGCGGCCCAATGCGCGCGCGATGGAGCGGCCCAGAGAAGTCTTGCCGACTCCGGGCGGGCCGACGAAGCACAGAATCGGACTCTTCGACGTGGGACGCAGTTTGATGACCGCGAGAAACTCCAGAATGCGTTCTTTAACTTCTTCGAGACCGTAGTGGTCTTCGTCGAGGATGCGCCGCGCCTCTTCGAGGTCGAGCTTATCTTCAGAAGATTTCCTCCAAGGCAACTCCGACACGTATTCCAGATACGAGCGAATGACGTGATAGTCGGGCGCGGCGGACGGCAGACGCTCCATGCGCTTCAACTCGCGCTCGGTCTCCTTGCGCACCTCTTCGGGCAGGTCTGCCGCGTCGAGTCGTTCGCGCAGCATTTCGGCTTCGGCCTGTTCGCCGCCCTCGTCGTCGCCGAGTTCTTTTTGAATCGCCTTCATCTGCTGGCGCAACACATAGTCGCGCTGCGCCTTGTTCATCTCGCCCTGCGCTTCGGTCGCGATCTTCGTGCGCAGTTGCATGATCTCGACTTCGCGCGCGAGACGGCTGTAAGCGATTTGCAGCAGTTCGTCAACCGTGTCGGCCTCGATCATGCGCTGCTCTTCTTCGACGCCGAGGTTGAGAATCGAAGCGAGGAAGTATGTCAACTGCACGGGGTCGTTTGAGCCGAGCACGGCGCTCCTGACCTCCGGCGGAATCTCCGGCAGCATGGCGAGCGCGCGCTGGATGAGCGACTGCACGTTGCGGAAGAGAGCTTCGACTTCCTGCGCGTCGCGCACGGCGGGCACGGGTAGCACGCGGACTCTGGCGCGCAGGAACGGGTCGGTTTGCGTCCATTCAACGACGCGCACGCGTTCCGTACCCTGCACGATAATTTGCAGCGCCGCGTCGGAGCGCATCATGCGCTTGACCATGACGAGCGTGCCCACCTCGTAGAGATCGTCGGGCGGCGTCGCTTCGTGTTCGGGCGACATCTTGTCTTCGCGCACGGTGACGCAGGCGATCAGCTTTTCCGGCGTCGAGAGCGTCGCTTCGACCGCCGCGACCGAGCGCGGTCGGCCCGCGGCGAGCGGAATCACCGTGCCCGGAAACATCGTCGTGCTCTGCAACGGCAGCACTGCGATCTCGAAGACGCCCGTCT
This sequence comes from Pyrinomonadaceae bacterium, assembly GCA_049692915.1. Classification (GTDB taxonomy): domain Bacteria; phylum Acidobacteriota; class Blastocatellia; order Pyrinomonadales; family Pyrinomonadaceae; genus JAIVJG01. The sequence goes on along the minus strand of JBAVPI010000397.1, from coordinate 161 downwards.
CGTCGGGTGCGAACGTCGCCCCGCCGGTTTGTCCCTCTGCCGGTGCGTCGGACGCGGGCGGCGTGGCAACGTTTTTCGCCTCCTGCGGCGGCGGAGCAGTCGTCCCTTCGGGCGCTCCCTCTGTTTGATTCTTCTTCAGATTTTCTTCGGACATATGGGGT
>JBAVPI010000396.1:0-3248 GCA_049692915.1 Pyrinomonadaceae bacterium | reverse complement strand
CGAACCGCTCCTCATCCTCGCCGTTTTGTGGCCGTTCGTCCTCCTGACGCCGCACGTCCCCGGCCTCCCGCGTCCCTCCCTCGGCGGGCTGCCGTGGCGGCAGGAGTTATTCCTCTCCGCCCTGCTTTGCCTGACGCTTGCGGTCATCATCACGCGCACGCGCACTCACTCCGACGTTTCGACATTTCCGCATCGCCTTGAACTGCGCCCCCTACTCTGCGGGGCGCTGTTTGTCGCTTGGGTCTGGCTGTCCGCGACGTGGGCCGCGCTTTCGTCTTCGGCCATTCATCTTGCTTTCCAGTGGAGCGCATTCCTCGTTTTCCTCGCCCTCTTGTCCGGCCCGGCTGCACGTCCGCGCGTCGTGCGCGCATCTTTCAAGGCGCTCGGCATAGTTGTCTGGATTCTCGGCGTCGCGTGCGCGTTGGAGTCTTGGTTCGGAGCGCCGCTGACGGACGGCAATTTACGCGGAGACCTCAAGCCGCTGTTTCGCGGCTCAGGCGGCTTCGGCGAGATCATGGCTGTGTCGGCCCCGCTCTTCGCCGCGCTCGCACTCTATGCGAAGCGCCCGCGGCTCGCACTCGTATGCGGCGCGACGGCGACACTCGCATGGCTGGCGACGCTCCAATCGCTTGAGCGCGCGCCCTTCATCGGCGCTGCCACGGGGCTGCTGCTCTTCTTCTCCGTCGCGCTCCTTAAATCAAATTGCCGCCCGCGCAAACTCTCGCGTCTCGCCCTCCTCGCCGCCGCTTTCGCCGCCGTGCTCGCACTGCAAGTCTTACCGACTCCATACGCCTTACTGACCCCGCACGAACGCCAAGACGCCACGACCTTGACGCGACTGCAAGGCGGCTTCAGTCAGGATGTGAACACGCACGTCCGCCTTCTCTTCTGGGGCGTCGGATTCGAGATGCTGCGCGAACACCCCTTGCGCGGCGTGGGTGGCAATAACTACGAAGTGGCTTACACGGAGGCGCGCGCCCGTTACTCAGCGCGACACCCCGACAGCACTCTCATCGGCCTCAACGATGCGCTGCTCACCGTCTATGCGCATAACGAGTATGTGCAGATGCTCGCAGAGTTGGGCATCGCCGGATTCGCGCTCTTCGCGCTCTTCGCGTGTGCGCTGGTTGCGACTTTCCTGCGTGCGTTGAAGCACCGCACGCAGGCTCTGCCCGCGCTCGGAGCGGGCGCGGGGATGCTGGCCTTCGCCGTCAGTTCCGGCGCGAGCGCGTCGTCGTTCAGATATTTCGGCGGCGGGCTGCTATTCTTCTTCGCGGCGGCGCTCGTCGCACGCGTCGCTTCCGGCGCGAAGGTTCGCGACGAAAAAGAGTCCGACAATTTCGCCCCTGCCATGCACCGACGGCGGCCAGTTGTCGCGTGGTGCGTGCTCGCTCTGATGTGCTGCATGGTGTTGAGTTCGTGCGTGCGTGCCGCCGGTTCGATGCTGCACGGCATGGCTCAGACGACCGCCGACCGCACGCGCGCGGAAAGCCTCTATCGTGCGTCGCTGCGCTTCGACGAATCGAGCGCGCCGACACACTTCAGTTACGGAATGTGGCTCGCGAACGGCGGGCGGGCGCGGGAAGCCTTAACGCATTTACGCTACAGCGTCTCGCGCGGCATCAGCACCTCGGTCTGCTACGCGTATCTCGCCGCGGCGGAGGACGACGCCGGAGAGCCGGAAGCGGCGGAGCGCACGCTCGCCGAAGCCGTCCGCGTCTATCCGCGCTCGACATTCCTGCGCGTTCGTCACGCGGCGGAACTCGAACGCGCCGGACGAACCGCAGAGGCCGGATTGGAAATGTCAGCCGCATCCTTGATAGACTCTCGCGCGGCACGCGGCTGGTATCAGTTGATCGTCAGAGACATTGACGCCGCCATCGCCACATCGCAGCACGACAAGACAACGGCGAAGCCCGGCGAACTCCAACCGCAGGATGCGGTCTTCGCCGTGCTGGCGGAGAATGAAAAACGTTTCCCGGAGGCGCTCAACTCCGGCTGGCGCGCGCAGAAACGTTCCACGAAATTTTAATGAGCACGAATTTTTCGATGCACGAAGAGAGAGCCGTTTCACCGTCGGTCGAACGAGCGCAGCACGCGGCGGTCGTGACTTCCGGCACAGTGCCGCGCGTGCTGACGATTGCGCGTAACACCTTTCGCGAGGCCGTGCGCGACCGCGTGCTCTATAACCTCGTCCTCTTCGTTCTGTTGCTGACGGCGGGCGCGATCTTCCTCGGCGAATTGTCGGCCTCGCAGGAGGCGAAGATCATTGTGGACATGGGCCTCAGCGCGATGCTTTTGTTCGGCGTCTTCATCGCCATCTTTGTCGGCGTCGGACTCGTCTATAAAGAGATCGAGCGGCGCACGCTCTACGTGATGTTCTCGAAGCCGGTGGGACGCGGCGAATTTCTCGTCGGCAAGTATCTCGGCCTCTGCCTGACGCTCCTCGTCAACGTTCTGGTGATGGGTGCGGGAGTGTCGCTCGCGCTCCTTTACGTCAAGCGCGGGTTCGACCCGCTCGTCTGGACGATCTGGCCCGCCGTGGCGCTCATCCTGATGGAGTTGATGATTCTCGTCGCGGTGGCGCTTCTCTTCTCTTCCTTCTCTTCGCCCGCGCTCTCGGCCCTGTGCACCTTCTTCATCTTCGTCATCGGCCACTTCAGCGCAGACCTCAAACTCTTCGCGGCGTCGCTCGGCGGCAGTGTCGCGCGCCTCTTTTTCAACGCGCTTTACTACCTGCTGCCGAACCTCTCGAACTACGCGTACATCAATCAGGCCGCGCACGGGCAGACGCCTGCGCCCGAACACTTTTTCGCCGCCACCCTGTACGGCTTCGTCTATGTCGCCGTTCTTCTCGCCGCGGCCACACTCATCTTCAACCGGCGCAATTTCAAATGACGGAGCGCGATGACAAAGTGAGCGCAGTCCCGCGCCGACCCGACACGCTGCGCGTCTCGCACGTCAGGGAAGTCATGCCCGCGCTCATCGTCATCTTCGGGCTGGCGCTCGTCTTCTTCACGGGGCGATGGGCGGAAGCGCACCGCCCGTCCGTCAATCCGTCCGCCGCGCAGGATGAGGAACAACTCTACGTCTCGCCGGAAGCGGCGCGGCGCATGAGCCTCGGCTTCAACGGGCTGGTCGCCGATTGGTACTGGCTGCGCTCGCTCCAATACGTCGGGCGCAAGCTCACCGCGCACGAGGGCACGCTTCAGATTGACGACCTCAAATCGCTCGACGTTCGCCAACTC
>JBAVPI010000395.1:0-5039 GCA_049692915.1 Pyrinomonadaceae bacterium | reverse complement strand
GTGCTGGGGAGCGTTGACGACGGTGGCGGCGGGCGGCATCTTTTTGCTGCCGGCGGAGCGACGCGCGAGAAAGTTGTGGCCGTCTTCGCGTGTGATGACGTTGGACTTGACGAGGTCGCCGATGGCGCTCTCGAAAGTAACCATGCCGTGCGAGCGTCCCGTCTGCATGACGGAAGGAATTTGAAAAGCCTTGCCCTCGCGAATCAGGTTCGCGACCGCCGGAACGTTGACGAGAATCTCGACGACGGGGACGCGCGCGAGATGGTCTGCGCGCTGAACAAGCGACTGCGCGACGATGCCGCGCAAGCTCTCGGAGAGCATCACGCGAATCTGCGACTGCTGCGCTTCGGGGAACACGTCTATGATGCGGTCAATCGTCTTGATGGCGCTGTTCGTATGAAGTGTCGCGAAGACGAGGTGGCCCGTCTCCGCCGCCGTCAACGCCAGCGAGATGGTCTCCAAGTCGCGCATCTCGCCCACCAGAATGATGTCCGGGTCTTCGCGCAGGGCCGCGCGCAGAGCGTTGCTGAACGAGTGCGTGTGGCTCGACACTTCGCGCTGGTTAATCAGGCATTGCTCGTTGTGATGAACGAACTCGATGGGGTCTTCGATGGTGATGACGTGTGCGCGCTGGCGCATGTTGATGGCGTGGATGAGCGAGGCGAGCGTCGTTGACTTTCCAGACCCCGTCGGGCCGGTGACGAGTATCAAGCCTTCGGAGACGTTGATCAGGTCGTTGAGTTGTTCCGGCAGGCCCAACTCGCGCACGGTCTGAACCGTTTCGGGAATGAGCCGGAAGGCCGCGCCGATGCCCTTCTGCTGCATGAAGATGTTGACGCGAAAGCGCCCGACGCCCGCGACGTGATAGCTCAAATCCAGTTCGAGGTTTTCGAGAAACGTCTCCTTTTGCGCGTCGGTCAGAATTTCAAAGACGAGGCCCTGACACACTTCCGCCGACACGTTGCGATAGTTCAGCTTCACCATGTCTCCGTTGATGCGTATGTAGGGCGCAGAGCCGCTCGTCAGGTGCAGATCGGAAGCGTGCTGCTGCTTCATCAATTTTAACAACTCGTCTAATTTTGCCATGATAAATTCTGAGCCTCATAACGGACGAGGCGGAAGGAATCCGCCGTGGTGAATCCGAGGTTGCGATAGAAACTACGTGTGCGCCCGTTGCCGGAGTCGGCCAGCAGGCAGACTGTTTTATGATGCGAGAGCAGGCGCGCGCACAACTCGCGGAGCGCGCCGCCGCCGAGACCCGTGCCGCGCATGTCCGGCCTCGTCAGCACGCCTTCAAGATAAGCCGCATCGTCGGTCGCGCTCACCACCTCCGCTTTGAAGGCGATGCCGCCCTCGTCCGTGACGACCCACACGCACCCCCTCTCCACGCGTTCGAGAATTCTGCGCTTGAACCCCGCCGGATCGTGTGCCGACGGATTCATCCCGTACATCTCCATGAAAGCGGCGACGTTCAGGCGCGCGACTTCTTCCGCGTCGTGTGGAAGCGCTTGCCGCAAACTCGCGCCAGCGCCGTGCGTGCGCTCGACGCTTGAGAGCGAGAGCATCTCTTGAAGCGCGCTCTGGCGAACGGACGGGCCGCCGCGCATCGGGTCGAGATGGAGGCAAAACTCGTCGGCGAGAGATTGTTCGGCAAGCAACACTTTCACCTCGGAGGAATGTTTGAGGCGAGCGACGCGCGCGAAACACGCGACGCTTTCGCGCGCACCGGCCAGCAGAACGTGATGACCGACGAGCGCCACCCCGACGAGCTGCCCGCCGCGGAAAGACCCGTAGAAGACGCCCCGGTTTTTCACATGCTCCAGACCGTTGTCGCTAATCATGCCGCACATAATCACGTTCCTGATCGGCTGGGCCTGCAACGCCCGGAGCACGCGCGTTTCTTCGCCGCGCGACAGTCGGCGTGCGCCCTCTCCGTCGTCCGCGAGAGTTCCCTGCGACGGGCGTGCCTCCGCGTCTCGCCATTCAATCGTCAACGCGCCCGCCTCGGCGGGTCGGGTCGTCATGAGGTCGTCGTGAGATTGGTTGCTCATAAATTCGTCGTGAGATCAATTTGGCGAGGAGTGTTTTCGTCGCCGCGCACTTTCGCGTCGGCGAATTGGTTGAAAGAGTCGTGCGCCGATTTGTCAGCACGCAAGCGCCGGTCGGCCACTTCGAGTAGTGCTTCGAGCGTTTCGCCGTCGTGCCGGAATCGCGCCTGCCCGATGCTGATGCCGAGCGTGATGGCTTCCGCGCCCGCAACATCGGGGCGATAAAACGAGATGCTCGTCTGAATGCGAACGACGATCTCGCTGATTCGTTCCGGCGGCGCGTTGCGGAAGAGCGCGACGAACTTATCGCCGGAGTAGCGTGCGAGCATGTCCTCGCGGCGCAGTTGGGCGCGAATCAAGTCGGATATTTCCTTCAGCACCTCATCGCCTCTGCGCTCGCCGACCGCTTCGTTAACACGGCGAAAGTGGTCTATGTCCATCGTGACCAGCACGAGCGGGTGCTCGTCTTCGGCGGCGCACACCTGCTCCTGCTCGAAGAAGGCGTAGAAGTAGCGCGCGTTCGGCAGTCCCGTCAGCGAATCGTTAAGAGCGTTGCTGTTGTTGCTGCCCTTCGTCCCGCTGTAAAGCAGTGCCTTCTGGATGGCGTCGGCCGTCAGGCCCGCGACCTGTTCGAGCATGCGTAGCTGGTCGTCGGAATATCGTGCGAGCGTCTGCGAATAGAGTGCGAGCGCGCCGAGCGTCTGATCGCCTTTGACGAGCGGATAGACGGCGAGGGTGCGATAGCCGGTGGCCTGCGTGCCGAGCGCCGAAAGATCGAGCGCGGGGTCTGTGTTGGCGAACGGCTTGTTGTTGGCGAGCACCCAGCCTGTGACGCCTTCGCCCGGACGAATGCCGCGACCGCGAAACTCTTCGGCGTTGAGGCCGACGACGTGGCGCGCGATGCCTGCGCCGCCCGACTCGTCCGACAGATAGACGACGCAGGTATCGTAGGGAACGATTCTTTCCAGCTTGCCGATGACGACGGCGAGCGTGTCGCGCACGTCGAGCGAACCCGTGAAGGTCTGTGCAATCTCGTAGAGAGCCACGATCTCGTTGCTCGATTGATGCGCGGCGAGAATCGCTTGCAGATACTCGGCGGGTTTATGCGGGGCCGGTTCGTCAGCCGCCAGTCCGGCGGCGGGCACGGCCTTGCGAATCGCTTCGCTGTCTTCCACTTCGAGCGGCGTGAACGACTGCTCGCCCTTGCGCATCTGCGCGATCTGCGCCTCGAAGGTCGGCAGGTGCTCGATGAACAGATCAACGATGCGCGGGTCGTAATGAATGCCTCGATCCTTGCGCAGCAGTTCAATCGCCTCGTCGCGCGTCATGCCCTTGCGATACTGTCGGTCTTCGCGCACGGCGTCGAAGCAGTCCACGACCGTCAGGACGCGCGCCGTCAGAGGAATCTCTTCGCCTTTCAATCCGTCAGGGTAGCCGCGCCCGTCCCAACGCTCGTGGTGATGGCGCACGATGGGCACGAGCGGGTAAGGGAACTTGATGCGCTCAAGTATCTGCGCGCCGACGACCGTGTGGAGTTTCATCTTATCGAACTCGGCGGCGGTGAGCTTGCCCGGTTTGTTGAGGATGTAATCGGGAACGGCGATCTTTCCGATGTCGTGCAGGAGCGCGCCCGCGTGGAGCGCCTCGATCTCTTTGTCGGAGAGTTTGATGAGGCGCGCGACGCCCTCGGCGTAAATCTGTACGCGCCGGACGTGCTCGTGCGTGATCTGATCTTTAGCATCAACGGCGGTCGCGAAGGCTTCGAGCGTGCGCAGGTGCAGCGCGCGCGTCTCTTCGACGTGTTGGCGCGCGGCCTCGATGTTTTTGATGTAGGGACGGTAGGCGAGGTAGTTCGCCAACAACACCGGGACGGTGAAGGAGACGGCCCAGAAGCCGTAATAATAGACGAGCGCATTGACGATGCCCGCGGTCAGCACGCCGGAGAAGAACGTGATGCAGACCCAAGTGTAGCTCTCGCGCCACGTCCGCAGCATCGGCTTACCCGATTTGAACGTGACCATCGCGACCACCAGCCCGTGATTGATCGCAGCCTGCGCGGTGGCGAAAAGTCCGAGACCGAGCACGTAGGCGAGAAACGTTTCCCTGTGATGCGCGAGCAGCCGCAGGTCGCCGAAGACGAGGCCGACGAGCGAGCTTGAGAGGAAGAGAGAACAGCAGATGAGGGAGATGTTGGTGGTGAAACTAAGCCAGCGGTTCGTGAAGCGCGCAGACTCGCTCGCCGTCGCCGCCGCCGCGACGAGCAACGCCGCCTCCGGGCCGCACAGCAGAAGCGTGAGAAAGATGATCGTGTCCGAGGCCGTGACGACGCCCTTATCGCCGGGGATTTGAGAAGTCGGCATCCAACTGCCCGCGACGGCGAGCGCGAGCAGCACGAGCCAGTGCATATCCGTCTGCCCGCCGAAGACGCGCGACGAAGCCCAGCCGATGACGGCGATGCCGCACGCGACGAGCGTCAGCTTGAAGGCGAGCAGGCGTTTCTGGCGAAGAGCATCTTCCATAAACCGATTCGCATGGGGATGTCTGTGAGGGTGTTAACGGCGCGCCGAAAGTGGGAGTCTCGGATTGGCCTTTACCGTGGTCGAGGAACTTCCAGGACGCTCTGTCCGCGGAGTGTCCGCCAGTTCGCTATAGCGATTCTCATGCCAATCCGTCCTCCGTGCCGGCGACGTTGTTTGACGAGCGTTGACGTTGAATGAACCACGCATCACGGCTGACCGAACATTTCAGACTGACCGCATTCGCTTACTTTGACAGCTTCCGTCCGCGCAATCTGACCTGTCGCGTCGTCGTCCCGTGAAGGCGAAAACGAGCCGGACGCGCGCCCCTTCAAGCGATGCGCACGCGCCCTCCATGTGTTGAATCGGAAAGGGCGTTTCTCATAAATTTCCCTGCTAAAGAGAATCATTCGGCGCGGCGCGGCGTCTCGTCTTCAAGACGAAGTGGTGCGCGCCGTCCTGTGCGTCGAGACGC
>JBAVPI010000394.1:0-1752 GCA_049692915.1 Pyrinomonadaceae bacterium | reverse complement strand
AGCGTGAACAGCCCGACGCCGCAGTACAGATCAACGGCGACGCTCCCGGCGGCATCGCGCGTGGCCTCGGCGACGAGCGGCGCGAGTAGCCCGTGATTGATCTGAAAGAAACAACCTGCGTCGAAGTGGTAATGCTCGCCGTTGATGGTGCGCACTTGCTCGCCTGTGTCCGACGCCTCGACGGGAGGGGCAAGAGCAACGCCCTCGTCGCCTGCTACCGCCTCGAACTCCCCCGCCCTGTCCGGCAACATTCCCTCGCGCATGCGCCCGCGCAACTCCGTCAGTTTCTCTTGCAGCGGACTCAGCGCGACGGGACACTCGACGATGTCACAGACGCGATGCGTGCCGCGCTCGAAATATCCGAGAAGACTGCGTCGCGCGTCGTATTGCCAGCGCAGGCGCGAGCGATAGCGCCACTGATTCGGCGAGGGAGTGATGACGATTTCAGAGGGCGGCTCGATGTGCGCCACGCGGCGCAGGCAGTCGCGTATGATTTCAACTTTGGCGGCGAGTTGTGCCTCGTAACTCAACTGCTGAAAATCGCAGCCGCCGCAACGTCCGAAGTACGGGCAGGGCGGCTCAACGCGCGTGGGCGAGGCGGCGAGTATCTCGACAATCGAGGCGAAGGCAATCGTTCCCTTCACGCGTTCGACGCGCACGCGCAGTTCATCGCCGGGAGCGGAGAGCGCAACGAACAATGTCTGCCCGTGCGCATGTGCCAGCCCGACGCCGCCCGGCAGAATACGTTCGACCCTAACATTCAACTCCGTGCCTGCGCGGAGACGTTCGCCGCCTTCGGTTGCCGCCTTGTGAGACGAAGGATTCTGCTTTTGCATTTCAGTGTGCGAGGAAGATTAGCCACGGAGACGCCGCAAGCCCGGTTAAAACAGTAAGCCTTGTGCCCGCGTAGTCTCCGTAGTTAATCCTGATACTTCAATCAGAAATCAATAAGGTTGTGAAGAGCCTTGCTGGTAGCTTGTTCCCGCTCCCCACTGCGGAGGGGGCGGGGCGGCGTACTCGACTTCCGTGTTCTCCAGTTCCATCTCGATGCCGCCGATGAAGCCCGCGGCGACATTATAGACGAAGGCGCTGAGCGCGCCGAAGATGAAGCCGATGACGCCGTAAAAGATGGGGACGGCAATCATCATCACTACCCCGATGACCAGACTGCTCGCGCCCGCCCCGGCGCCGCCGCCGCGTTGCGAGAACATCGCCGCGCCGACGACCATGAAAATCAGGCCGTAGATTACTCCTATGAAGACGCCGAGGAACGCCATTATCAGCGACTGCATTTTCGCAAACGAGAGGACACCGACGCGCTTGATCGTCATCTTCGCCATAAGTTTTCTCCTGCCCCGTTTCCGCGGGGAGCGTCTAAAGGTAAAACAAACTCAGACGGGGGACGCCGCGCTCTTCGCGCAGCAACCGTGCGAGCAGATTCTCTAAAGTCTGTTCATAAGTGGCGCGCTCCATCCGGCTGCGATAGGAGCGCAACTGTTCTTCGGCGAGGGCGCGACATCGCTCGACTTCTTTCGCCGGCAGCGATGCGCGCAAAGCCCTGTCCAGAAGATTTTCGAGATCGGTCAGAGCGTTTTCAAGCTGCTCCGCATTGGGCCGCACGGCCTGCGCGAAATCCTTCTCCAAATCTCCAAGCCGCGACGCCGCACGCGCGAGCGCTTCGACGAGTTCGTCCGGGCTTTCCTTCGCGCGCCATAACTCAAGGGCGCGCAGCAATGCGGCGCGTGCGTCCGC
>JBAVPI010000393.1:0-4845 GCA_049692915.1 Pyrinomonadaceae bacterium | reverse complement strand
GGCGTGGCGGGCGCTACCGGCGCTGCATGTTGCGCACGCAAGTCCGCGCCGTGCGACGACAGAAACATCAGGGCGGCGATCAGCAATGCTTTCCTGTTCATATGCGGAAGAGACCTCCAGAAGGGTTGTTTCGACAAGTTGCACGCGCCGGGCAGGAGCGGGTTCCGAAAATTTATCGTCGAACAGTTTCCGCGTCCCGGCTCAAGGAAAACCGCGCGTGCAGGAACGGGTGAAACCGCGCGTGCGAGAAAGCTTGTGCCCTCATCCGTCGAAAGTTAAAATCTCCGGCGTCCATCAATTTGCAGCGACGTGTGAAGCGTGAAGACCGTGCGCGCCATGAAAATACTCGACATCGGATGCGGTAAGCACAAGACGCCGGGCGCGGTCGGGCTTGACGGCAACGCGCGCACCGACGCCGACGTGATTCACAACCTCGACGAAGTTCCGTATCCCTTCCCCGCCGACGAGTTCGACCTCATCATCGGCAATCAGGTCATCGAGCATGTGTCGGACGTGCTTGCGGTCGTGGCTGAACTGCACCGCATCGCACGGCCCGGAGGCGTCATCCGTCTCGACACGCCGCACTACTCCGACATCGCTTCCTTCACAGACCCGACGCACAAGCACCACCTGACCACCGAATCGTTCGCCTACTTCACGGGCCAGCGCCCCGACTTCGACTTCTACAGTCAGGTGCGTCTGCGCCCGCGCTTGATCCGCGTGACGATGCTGAAACTCTGGCGCGCGCTCGGCTTCGAGTTGCTCGTCAACAGTTGCAATCGCTATCCGGCCCTGCGCTTCTTCCGGCGCTTCTGGGAGTCGTATCTCTGCTTCATCGTTCGCGGCAAGACCATCTATTTCGAGTTTGAGGTGATTAAATGAGCGCGCCGACCGCGCGCGGGTAACCGGGCACGACATTGATCGAGGGAGGCATGAAGGATGAGCGCCAAAGTGAAAGGTAAGAGGACGGACGACGCGACGGGGTCGAAGCGCGCCGCCCGTCCGAGCAAGAAGGAACAGATCATCGCGCTGTTTTTGTCGGGGATGGGCGAAGTCGAGGACATCTCGATCATCACGGGTTCGCGCCCCTCTTACGTCGCCAACGTCCTGCAAGAGGCCGGACTCGCCAGCGGCTACTTCGACCTCTACACGTCAAGCGCGCACCCGATGAACGTCTACTCGAAATTCTTCGCGGGCAAGCTCGGCTTCAAAGATGAAGAGGCGGCGCGCGCGAGCGTCGAGTTGATTGACAGGCTGCACAACCAGTTCGAGTTCGCGGGCGACCGCGCGGGACAGCATCACGCGCTGATGATGGCCCTCACGATGTTCGACCGCGCGCGATTCACCGGCAAAGCGCGCGAGGCCGAAATCTTTCGCCAGTGGCTCATCAACAGCCTGAACGCCGCGTCTCTCAATCTCGACGACACTCTGGAGATGAAGGCGGACGACCTGCGCGAGAATTTGTCTTAACAGGCTGTCGCAAAACTCAAGCGCCACGGACGCCATCCCGCGACGTTCTCGATGACGAAAGCCGTGCTCAATTCAGGGGGTGACGGCGCAGCCGGGGGTCGCGCGGCTGTCGCCGTGACGATTCTTTTCGCGGCGCTCTATACGGGCGCGCGACTGTGGCGACTCGACGCTTCGTGCCTCTGGTTCGACGAGATTTTCAGCGTCCACGCCGCGCGTCACGATTGGGCCGGATTGTTCTCCTTCGTCGCCGCAGACCTCATCCACCCGCCGCTCTTCTACGCGCTCCTGAAAATCTGGACGGGCGTCTTCGGCGCGTCGCTCTATGCTTTGCGCCTCTTCCCCGCGCTGACGGCAATCGCCTGCATCGTGCCATTCCTGCTGCTCGCGCGTGAGTTGCGCTTCAGCCGCGCCGAGACGAATCTGGCGCTCCTGCTGTTGGCCGTGAACGGCTATCTCATCAAGTACGCGCAGGAAGTGCGGATGTACAGCCTGCTGCTCTGCCTGTCGCTCTGCTCGTTCTGGCTGTTCGTCAAATTTTTCAACCGCGCGAGCGTCGAGCGTCGGGACACGTCTGTTCTCTTCGTCGTCAACCTCCTGCTCATCTACACGCACTACTTCGGCTGGCTGGTCGTCGCCGCCGAAGCATTCTTCCTGCTGCTTAAAAGGCGCGACAGGCTCGCCGCTTTTACTTTGAACGCCGCCGCGCTCGCGCTCTGTTTCGCTCCGTGGGTTTACAGCGTGCTCCGTGCTGCGGGCGAAGGGGGCGGCGTCGGCCAGAACATCGGTTGGATGCCGCGCCCGCGCCTCTCCGACCTCGCGGGGTTGCTCGCGCTGCTGCAAGAGCCTTTCTACTTCCGGCAGAGTTCCGACGAACCGCTCTTCGCGCGCATAGGTGCGCCGCTCGGATTTCTTTTACTGGCCGCGCCCGCCGCCGTGCTCGTCTGGCGCACACTCGGTCGCGGGAAAACGAACGACGCCGGAAGTGCGGACGGGCGGGAAAGCGCCGTTGAGACGGAGGGACGCCAAGTCTCCATCTCGTGGCTGCACGCCTCCGTCTTGTGGCTGATAGTCGCGTGCTTTGTTCCCGTCACGCTCGCCTTCGTCGCCAGCCGGGTGCTGCCTCATTCAGTGTGGGGCACGCGCCACTTAATCATCGTCGCTGTGCCCTACACACTGCTCTGCGCCGTCGGGCTGAATCGCCTCCGACCTTCGTGGCTCAAAATTTCCGCGCTTGTCGTCCTCGGTTGCTGGTTTTTCTTCGCGGGCATCGGGCGTGTGGTGCGTGGAGACGGCGTTTACATCTGGTGCGCTTGGGAAGGACTCGCCGCGCAGTTGGCCGACGCCGAAAGCGGCACGCAGGGCAAAGTTCGCATCTACGCCTTCGAGGATTTGGTCGCCTATCATCTCTGGTTCGCACTGGACACGGCGGGCGAGAAAAAATTTGATGTCGCCGTCATCAAGCGCGTCCCCGGCCTCACGGAAGACCCAGCTTATTTTCTGCCGAGACGCTTTGACGCCGTCGCCGTCCGCGACGAGACGGCGCTCGACGGCGACGTTTTCTGGCTGGCCTTTCGCGACGTGAGGTGGGACGAGGGACGCCCGCCGCTTAACATACTGAAGGAGAGAGGCTATCGCGTGGAGAAAACTTTCGAGACGGGCGCGCAGGGCCAACACGCCTTTCTCGTGCTGGTGCGACGCGAAGGGGCGCGTTGAGAAGGTACTGGAGTCAAGCCATAGTTCTTTCAACTCAAATAGTTCTTAAAACTCATTTGGAGAACATCAGACCATGAACGAGATTCATCATCAATCAGAGTTCGTCTCAGGACGCGGAGTTAACCACGGCGACAGGGCGACACGGTTAAGGCAAAAATGGCGTCTAACAGTAATGCTCATCTTCGCGTCCGCACTCCTTTTTTCGATGTCGGCGATGAAGGCCACGGCCCGGACAATGGCTCAGACGGGGACGACGGGTGAGGCGGGCAAAGTTGACGCGGTTCACACCTTGAGCGAGGCGCAGAAGGCGGCGATCAAACGCGTCAGGGTCGAGAGCGAGCGAAAGGCTGCGCCGACCGCCGTGCGGCTGGCGGTGGTCGTGAGCAGAATTTACGACAACATGCTGGCGGATCAACCCGACGAAAAGTTGAGGGTGAAGTTGAGCGCGGAAATGAAGGCGGCGGCGTGGGAATTACTCGCCATCAAGGGGCAAGGCGTCCGAGAGATGGTCAACGTCCTGACGCCCGCGCAGAAGCGTCTCGTCAAGAGCGAAATGCGAAAGCCCGGCGCGCCCGCGGACTTGTCGGAAGTCATCTCAAGGACGTTTAAGCTGACGGATAAGTAGACCAATCCTTCCATCTCAAGCTCTTGAAGGAGCGGCACGTCCGAAGTCGTCTCACCGGATAAGTAGATGAATCCTTCCATCTCAAGCCTGCTCCGCGAGAACGAAGACGCGGTGGTTTCTCTTAAACAATGTACCGACTTCTTAAAGAATGAAATTTAAGTCCCTCCGGCGTCGCCTGCGGCATCCAACTTGCGAAGCTTTGTGCAAAGGTGTCGGAACTGGTTGATTTCGTTACACAGCAGAAGGAGACAGTATCATGCGTAAGTACTTATTAATCGGTCTGGGCGCGCTTGTTTTCGCTGCGGGGACGACCTCGCGGGCCGTCGCGCAACAAACAGACGAGTCTCAAAACAAGTCGGATAGCGTCGTTGATAAGACGAAGGACGCGGCCCAGACGGCGGGCGAGAAGACGGCGGACGTGGCCGGCGACGTGAAGGACGGAGCGGTGAAGGGCGCGAAGGCCACGGGCAAAGGCGCGAAGAAGGCGGGCAAGAAGACCGCGGAGGTTGCCGGAGACACCGCCGATAAAACGAAGGATGTTGCCGGTGATGTCGCCGATAAGACGAAGGATGTCGCGGGCGATGTCGCTGATAAGACCGGAGATGCGAAGGACGCGACCGTTAAAGGCACAAAGAAGGCGGCCAAGGCGACGAAGAAGGCTGGCGAAACGGTCGTAGATAAGACCGGCGACGCGGCGGGCGCGACCGTCGAGACGACCAAGGATGTCGGCAGCGCCGTCGGCGAGAAGACGGCTGATGTGGCCGGTGACGTTAAAGACGGAACGGTGAAGGGCGCGAAGGCCACGGGCAGGGGCGCGAAGGCCGTCGGCGAGAAGACCGCGGACAAAGCGGGCGACGCCAAGGACGCGACCGTCAAAGGCGCGAAGAAGACCGGCAACTGGTTCAGCCGCGGCTTCCACAAAGTCTTCGGCTAAAGTCCGCCACCGAATCTAAGACGCATCGCCGCGCACACGGCGTCAGCACAGTTGAATAAAATTTCGCGGGGCGTCGGGCCACTGTTCACACACGGCCCGACGC
>JBAVPI010000392.1:0-8250 GCA_049692915.1 Pyrinomonadaceae bacterium | reverse complement strand
GGGTTGGGATGGGTTGGGATGGGTTGGGATGGGTTGGGATGGGTTGGGATGGGTTGAGTCGTCTCGGACTCGACCGTTCTCGCCATCGTCAACCCCATAATCTCTTCGACCGGATGGGGAAGTCGTCGTAGATTATCGAAAATGCCGGGCGGGGTGGCCTTTTTTGGCTCGCGCTCGCGAATCTGCGGCTTCTTGGTCTTTTCTTTCGGGTCAGTCATTTAGCGGACTCCTGAACGAGCGAGAGCTTGGCGTGCACTTTGAGCTTTAGAAGCGCCTCTTCTGTGAGAGCATCGTAATCTTTGCTCCCGTGCGAGTCAGGCGCGTGCTCATAGATACTTTTGCGTAGGGAAGGGGCGGTCTGGAGTTTGACGTTGGTGCGAATCACCGTCTCAAACACCTGATCTACGAACATCTCCTGCATTTTCGCGAGCGCCTGACCACAAATCCCGTTGCGCACGTCGAAATACGTCATGAGATAGCCGAGGATGTCCAGTGTCGGGTTCAGGCGTCGCGCGCCGGTGATGGTCGTCGTCAAGTCTATAACTCCCTCCAAGGGGTAATACTGGGCCGCCACGGGGACAATCACGTGTGAACTGGCGAGGAGCGCCTGCGTCAGTGTCATGCCGAGGCTGGGCGGGCAGTCAATGATGACGAAATCATAGCCCCTGTCTGTGCCTGCGAGCGCATCGAGCGCGTCCTTCAGGCGGTAATGTTCTTCAATCTGCACGGAGCGTTCGAGCAGTGCGAGACGAATGTGCGAAGGCGCGATATCGAGATTCTCGATGTGCGTTTCGTAGATGGCGTCGAGCAGTTGCGGGCGCTCGTTATAGCCTACGAGCACGTCCGCGAGAGTCGTCGTGACGAGGCTTTGATCGAGAAACGTGAAGGTGGCGTTGCACTGGCTATCGAGGTCAATGAGCAGGGTCTTGAAATCCCGGATTGCCAGTCCCGCGGCTAGATTGCAGGCCGTGGTGGTCTTTCCGACGCCGCCTTTCTGGTTGGCGATGGCGATGGTGATCATGCGGCTTCCTTCCTCGGACGGCCACGACCGGGCCGGCCTCTAACTAATTCGAGATCCTCTTCGCGAATCACGCGGTCTCGACCCATCTTCTCCGAAGGCAGTTCGCCGCTCACGATCATCTGCCGCACACGTCCGGGAGTGATTTTCAGGCGATCTGCGGCCTGTTGTGTTGTCAGCCATCCATTCATAGCGGCGCATACTAACCTTAAAAATAAACTAGCGCAACAGTTATTTTTCTCTTGAGACGAGCGGGAATGGCCGACAAAACGTTCGTTTGTGTCTCAAAATTTATGCTGACACGAGATAAAAACCCGGACAAACATTCTCTTTGAAGCGTGTGTGCGGTTGCGGGGCTTTCGCCGGTGCGCTTGTCGTGCCGATGACCGGCAAACAGTGGCGGTGTCTGACCCGACGACTTCCGATGTTTCCGCGACATAATCCTGAGCCTCACGATTCTCAAATTTGGGACGGCTCAATCCCAAAAGCGGAAATCGCGGGTCAGGCTTGGGCCGCGATGGCTTTTTCAATCCTGAATTATTCAAACATTTAAGCTGTGCGTCTGTGATGGCACAGTGCTCGCTCTTGATTCCCATTGCGTAAGGGCTGATTGTTGTCCACCGAACCTCTTCGCACGCCCTTGTTTGGCTTCGGAAAATTAGATGGATATTCCACGCAAGAAATCCGGCAAGGTCAATCGCCGCGTTCGCACGGGGCTGTATGCGGTCGTCGCAGTGGCGGCAATCTCTCTGATTACCTTCGGGCTGTCGCGTCTCAAACCCGCCGCGCCCGGCGTCGAACGTTCGACCATTGTGATTGATACGGTGAAGCGCGGCCCGATGCTCCGGCAGGTACGCGGCACGGGCACGCTCATTCCCGAAGACATACGCGTCGTCGCGGCCTCGACGCAGGGCCTCGTCGAACGCATTCTGGTTCAGCCCGGAACGGATGTGAGCGCGGGCACGATCTTAATCGAGTTGAGCAATCCCGAACTGCAACAGTCCTCCGTTGACGCCGAGTATCAACTGCGCGCCGCCGAAGCCGATTACAACAACCTCAAAGTGAAACTCGAAAGCGACCGCATGAGCCAGCAGGCGGCGGCGGCAACCGTCCGCGCGGATTATCAACAGGCCAAGCTGCAATCGGACACTGACGAGGCTCTGGCGAAAGAGGGTTTGATTCCCGCGCTGAATTTGAAACTCTCCAGAGTGCGCGTAGAGGAACTCGGCAGTCGCTACAGCCTCGAACAGAAACGCCTCGACGTGAACGTTAAATCAGCGCAGGCGCAGTTGGCTTCGCAGCAGGCGCGCATCTCGCAGCTACAGGCCCTTCTCAAACTCAAGCAAGGACAGGTTGGAACTCTCAGGGTGCTGGCCGGAACGAACGGGGTGTTGCAGCAGATGCAGGTCGAAGTTGGTCAACAGGTGATGCCGGGCACAAATCTCGCACGCGTCGTCGAGCCGCAACACCTCAAAGCCGAACTCAAGGTTGCGGAGACTCAGGCCAAGGACATCAGTTTAGGGTTACGCGCCGAGATAGACACGCGCAACGGCGTGATTCCGGGCCATGTCGCGCGCATTGATCCGGCGGCGCAGCAGGGAACCGTCACCGTTGACGTGGCGCTCGACGGCGCACTGCCGCAGGGCGCGCGTCCAGACCTGACCGTTGACGGAACGGTCGAACTCGAACGACTCAACGATGTGATTTTCGTCCAGCGCCCCGCCTTCGGACAATCGCAGAGCACGGTCGGGATGTTCAAGTTGGATGAGGGAGGCGCAACGGCCACCCGCGTCAACGTCAGGCTCGGACGCAGTTCCGTCAGCACCATCGAGATTCTTGAAGGCTTGCAGCCGGGCGATCAAGTCATCTTGTCCGACACATCAGCATGGGATGCTTTTACTCACATTCGCTTGAATTAGGAATCGTTCGCAGACCTCGCCGGTCGCCCGTTGTTTGGCGTCAGTCGTTCGTGCACGGTTTTCTTTGAGCGTGATGGCGGCAATAAAATCTCCGCCTTCATCACACCGCGCATCAACCGCACAGGGAACATCCGGCCACTGACCAAAAAGTCGGAGGAGAAAACGTATGAGCGCATCCGCACAATCTTTGATTCGTCTCGAAGACGTGAAGAAGGTTTTTTATACCGACGAGGTCGAGACGCATGCTCTATCGGGGATTCATCTCGACATCAAGCATGGAGAGTATGTTTCGATTGGCGGCCCGTCGGGGTGCGGTAAGTCAACACTGCTTTCAATCCTCGGCCTGTTGGATACGCCGTCCGGGGGCGGCTACTGGTTGAACGACGAGCCGGTGGCGGGGCTGCCGCTGTCGGAGCGAGCGCGCATACGCAACCGCGAAGTCGGTTTTATCTTCCAGAGCTTCAACTTGATCGGCGACCTGACGGTCTATGAAAACGTCGAGTTGCCGCTCACGTATCGCGGCATGAGCAATGCAGATCGCAAGCAACGTGGGATGGAGGCGCTCGAAAGAGTCGGGATGGCTCATCGCGCGAAACATTTGCCGAGCCAGCTTTCAGGCGGACAGCAGCAACGCGTGGCCGTGGCGCGCGCCGTGGCGGGACAGCCTTCGATTCTGCTGGCCGATGAGCCGACAGGCAATCTGGATTCCGTCAACGGCGAAGCGGTGATGAATCTCTTGCAAGAGCTACATCACGGCGGCGCGACCATCTGCATGGTGACCCACGACCAACGCTACGCGCGCCACGCCGACCGCGAGATTCATCTCTTTGACGGGCGCGTCGTCGAAGAGAGCGACATCGAAGGGATGGAAGTCGCCTGACTCGTCTTCGGTTTGACGCGACACGCTTGACGGCTTGCGGGGCGAGAGAGGGTGAAGTCAACACCTGCTGCATTGTAGTGGTTCGATCAACAGATAGAATCACACACGCGCTCGCCCGTTTGATAATTTAGAGAGGTGCTTATGCAGTGGCTTTATCTCATCGCGGCAATCCTCGGCACGATTCTTCCGCTGTCACAATTATTCCTGTTTTTGTCAACATCCGGCTTTAATATGCCGCTCTTCTTCGAGCAGCTTTTCGAGAACCATGTTTCCACCTTCTTCGGTATGGACATCATCGTCTCGTCGTTGGTGCTGTGGTTGTTTGTCTTCGCGGAAGGGCGACGACGCGGCATGACGAAGCTATGGGTTTATATTATCTGCAATCTGCTGGTCGGCGTATCCCTTGCGCTGCCGTTATTTCTTTACTTTCGTGAGCGTCAACTCAATGCTCAAAGTCACGCATGAATCCGCGGTCTGATAAGTTTAAGGTTGCACAAGACTCTCTCGCATCGTCAACGCCTGCTCCTCAGCATCGCGGCCACACACGAACGGCCTGCTCCAACACCGCCCACATCGCTTCGGCCCGACGAGCGTATCCCTGCTCGGTTGGGTTGCAGTTCATCGAGGGAAACTCAGGATGCGACCCCATCATCTCGCCGCTCAACTTGTAGAGATTGACGGGCAGCGCTCCATGTCGTCGGGCCATGTCCTCTATGGCTTTGTTGAATGAGGCTTGGCAATAAAATTAAGCGCTTTGTATAATCCACACCTGCCCCTATAATTCCCCCGTCATTACTCCCATTAGCTTACGCCGGAAAATATAACTATGCCCATTAAAACTCCTGACGAGGGGCTGCCGGACAAATCTGTCGGAGACTTGACCGCTAGTCTGCAAAGCCCGGAGCTTGCGTCTTACTGGCTGACGGCCATCATTGAATCGGCTGACGACGCCATCATTACCAAGTCGCTCGACGGCATCATTACGAGTTGGAACAGGGGAGCCGAGCATATTTTCGGCTACACCGCCGAGGAAGTAATCGGGAAGCCCGTGACCATCCTGATTCCCGCCGACCATTCCGACGAAGAGCCGACCATTCTGGCGCGCATCAGGGCTGGCGAGCGTATCGAGCATTATGAGACGGTGCGTGTGCGCAAGGACGGCACGTTAGTCAATATCTCGCTCACCGTGTCGCCGATCAGAACCCCCGACGGCAAGATCATCGGGGCTTCAAAGATCGTCCACGACATCACGCAGCGCAAACGCGTCGAGGTGTTTTTGCGCGAGCAGGCCGAGGTCATCAGGCAGGCTTACGACGCGATCTTCTTACGCAACGCCGCCAACGCCATCACGCTCTGGAATCAGGGCGCGGAGAGAACCTACGGCTACACGCAGAAGGAGGCGCTCGGTCGCTCGCCGCACGAGTTGCTTCAGACCGAAACGCCCGTCCCGCTCGAAGATATCTACGACAGCCTGCGGCGCGAAGGATACTGGGAGGGGGAACTCACGCACACGCGCAAGGACGGCGAGCGCATCGTGGTTGAAAGCAGATGGGCCACCGTGCTCGACGAGCAGGGAAGCGTCACCTCCATCATGGAGATCACGCGCGACGTGACCGAGCGTAAGCGCGCCGAGACACAACTGCTTCAAGTCGCCGCCATCGTCGAAAATACGGACGACGCCATCATCAGTAAAAATCTGGATGGCGTTATTCTCAGTTGGAATCCGGGTGCCGAGCGGCTTTACGGTTACACGGCGGCGGAAGCCATCGGCCAGCCGGTCACGATGCTGATTCCGTCCGACCGCCCGGACGAAGAGCCGCACATTCTTCATCAGATCAAGCTGGGCCAGCGCGTTGACCATTACGAGACGGTGCGACGGCGCAAGGATGGCACCATCATTAATGTGTCGCTCACCGTCTCGCCCGTGAGGGACGCGGAGAAGCGCATCATCGGCGCGTCGAAGATCGCACGCGACATCACCGGGCGGAAGCGTGCCGAGGATGAACGGCGTGAGCAGGCGGAGGTTATCGAGATGGTCAACCGCCTCGGTCAGACGCTCGCGGCGGAACTCGACCTGCACAATCTCGTGCAGGCCGTCACGGACGCCGCCACGGAAATCTCCGGCGCTCACTTCGGCTCGTTGTTCTATAACGTCCTGAACGAAGAGGGCGCATCCTACATGCTCTACACGCTCTCCGGCGTGCCGCGTGAAGCCTTCGCGCACTTCCCGATGCCGCGCGCCACCGAACTCTTCGGCCCCACCTTTCGCGGCGAAGGCACGATTCGCATTGACGACGTGAAACTCGACCCGCGCTACGGCAAGAGTTCGCCCTACTACGGGATGCCCGAAGGTCATTTGCCCGTGACGAGTTATCTGGCCGTGCCCGTCATCTCGCGCTCCGGAACGGTCATCGGCGGGTTGTTCTTCGGCCACCCGGAGGCGGGCGTCTTCACCGAGCGTACGGCGCGCATCGTCGAAGGACTGACGGCGCAGGCCGCGGTGGCGATGGACAACGCCGCGCTCTTCGAGTCTGCGAAGCGTGCGCGCGAGGAGGCCGAACAGGCTGCTGTTGAGAAAGAGCGTTTATACGGAGAGGCGCAGGAGTCGAACCGTCTCAAAGATGAGTTTCTCGCCACCGTCTCGCACGAGTTGCGCACGCCCTTGACCGCCATTCTCGGATGGGCCTTCATGCTGCGCACCGGACAGCTTGACGATGATGCCTCGCGCAAGGCACTGGAGACGATTGAAAGAAACGCGCGCGCGCAGGGTCAACTCATTGACGACCTGCTGGATGTCTCGCGCATTATCACAGGCAAGCTTCGTATAGATGTCAGGCCGATTGATCCCAACTCTTTTATCGAGGCCGCGATTGAGGCCGTGAAGCCCGGTGCCGAAGCCAAAGGCGTGCGCGTGCAGAAGATTATAGACACGGGCATGGTTTCAGTTGCGGGCGATCCCGTCAGGCTTCAGCAGGTGGTCTGGAATCTGCTCTCAAACGCTCTCAAGTTCACGCCCAGGGGCGGGCGCGTGCAAGTCAAGCTGGAACGGGTCAACTCGCATGTGGAGATCGCGGTGAGCGATAGCGGTGACGGCATTTCGCCTGAGTTTCTGCCACACGTCTTCGACCGCTTCCGTCAGGCCGACGGGCGCACAACGCGCCAGCACGGGGGAATGGGGCTGGGGCTTTCAATCGTGCGTCACCTGATTGAGCTGCACGGCGGAACCGTCCGTGCGGAGAGCGCAGGATTGGGGCAGGGTTCAACTTTTACGGTGCTGCTGCCGGTGGCTCCGGTCTATCAGGCAGGGGTCGCGGGCGAACGTGTTCATCCGGCGGCGCGCAACACACTGCCTTCTTATGAATTGGCCGACAGGCTTGACGGTTTGAGAATTCTGGTCGTGGATGACGAGTTGGACACGCGCGAGTTATTGAAGGCGGGTCTCGGCCAGTGCGGTGCGGAAGTGATAGTCGCGGGATCGACAGCCGCAGCGTTTGAAGCGATTGCAGCCGGGATGCCCGACCTGCTCATCAGCGACATCGGGATGCCCGACGAGGACGGATATGAACTGATCCGGCGCTTGCGCGAGCTTCCCCCCGAAGGCGGCGGCAAGCTGCCGGCCATTGCGCTGACCGCCTATGCGAGGGTCGAGGATCGGATGCAGGCGCTTCGTGCCGGTTATCAAATGCACGTGCCGAAGCCTGTGGAACTGGCGGAACTGGTCGCGGTCGCGGCCAGCCTCGTTCGACGTGGTAAGTAATGCGGAGTGACTGAAGGCTAAAGCTGTCTGACGGAACATCAACGTAGCTGTCTGACGAAACATCAACGTAAGGCTGTCTGCCGGAACAACAGCGTGAAATGTCTGCCGGAACAACAGCGTGACTATGCGCGACGCCGCGCCCGCGCCCTCTTATGTCGCACGCGCTTGACCTGTGGAGCGCTCTGTTTCTTCTGCACGGGCGCTGCTGCCGTAGCGGTGTTGTTGGTAGTGCTCGCCTGAGCAGGGGCGGCGTTGCTCGCGCCGAGCGCGGCGGCACGCTGGCGGACGCCCTCTGCCTCCACGCTCGCAATCGAAGCCTCCAATCGCGTCCGGCTGGTGTCCAAACTCCGCAGTTGCTCTTCGATGCTCGCCTTCTGCCTCTCAAGTTGCTGCTGGCGCTGATCTCGCAGAGCATTGGCGTCGGTTGTCCCGATGCCGACGATGCTGTGCTGGATATTCTCAGGCTTCAAGTCTTCTTCGAGTTGAGATAATCGCGCCTGAAGCTCGGCCTGTTTATCCGTCACGACGCGAAGCTGCTCGCGCAACGCTTCGGACTTCTGCTCGACGATTGCCGAATCCTGTGCCCCCGCCACGACCATCGTCACCATCATGAGCATCACGCTCCAGATAACACGTTTCATGTTCTCCCCCTTTGAGTCTCCGCCTGAGCGAATGC
>JBAVPI010000391.1:0-11890 GCA_049692915.1 Pyrinomonadaceae bacterium | reverse complement strand
TCATCTGGTGTTCTATGCTGCTCACAGGTCGTTGTCCTCCAGCAGTGGTAGAAGATGTGTCGCAACTTCATTCTACTCACCTCTGGCAGGTGACGACCTTTAACTTTTCAACTCAAGACTCGGGTTTATATAAGACGCAACGCACCTCCGCCCTATCGCCCACGTAGCAGACGGGAACGGGCTCTTCCGCGCAAAGCTCCAACCGGTGCGGGCAGCGGGGCGCGAAGTGGCAGCCCGGCGGGAGATCTGTCGGGGCGGGAACAGCCCCCTCTATCACCCGTAATAGCCTACCGCCGACGGAGTTCTCATCCGTCGGCTTCGGCAGCGAGCCCAAGAGCCCCTGCGTGTATGGGTGGCGGGGGTTACTGAAAATCTCTTTAACGCCGGCTTCCTCGACGACCCGACCCGTGTACATCACGCACACCCTATCGGCCACCGCAGCGATAAGACTTAGGTCGTGGGTGATCAGGAGAACGGATAGCTTTCGAGTGCGCCGGAGGTTATTCAGTAGCTCTACGATCTGTGCCTGGGTGATCAGGTCGAGTGCTGTCGTCGGTTCGTCAGCGATCAACACCTCGGGGTCACACGCCAGAGCCATGGCGATCATGATGCGCTGGCGCATCCCACCCGAGAACTGATGCGGATAGTCGTTGGCGCGCGCGGCCGAGTCCGGAATAGCAACCTCGCGCATCGCTTCTATGGCGGCCTCATGCGCCTGCTGGCTGCTCAGGCTGCGATGGATGCGCAGGGACTCGGCGATTTGTCTGCCGACCGTGTGGAAGGGGTTGAGCGATGTCATCGGGTCTTGGAAGATCATCGCGATGCGGTTGCCGCGAATCTTCCGCATCCGACTCTCGCTTACCTCCAGCAGATCCTCGTGCTTGAACCATACCTCGCCGCCCAAGATCTCGCCCGGCGGCGAGACCAAGCGCATGATGGAGAGCGCCGTGACCGACTTCCCGCAACCCGACTCGCCTACGAGACCCAGCACCTCGCCCGCGTCGAGGTCGAAGCTGACGCCATCGACGGCTTTAACGACTCCGTCCTCACCGGCGAAATATGTTTGCAGGTTGTTAACCCTGAGGACGCTCCTAGGCCTGCCCGAGGAGCGCGTTCCAAGGTTGGGCGACCTGACAGCCGCCAGCGGTGCCTGTGGCGCGTCGTCGCTGGGCACTACGAGCTTCCGAATCTTCTCCAGCGTGAGCCGCAGTTCTATGGAGCGCATTAGTTCGAGGACTCGCAGCGCTTCGTACCAGATGACCTTTGCGCCCTCGACGAAGCTGAGCCCGCTGACGCTCACTCCCCTCCCGGAGAGCTGCTGAAAGTAGAGCAGACCGCGCGCCGTCTCTGGCCGTAGCCGTAGTCGTAGCCGATCCTGCGACGGCATCTCCTCATCGGGCAGGTAGAGGACACTGAAGTCTCGCTTGACCCTATCCCCGAGCGGCGTCGTGGAAAGTTTCGCCAAAGACTCAAGTGCGGAGTCGGGTTCGGACTCAAGACGAATCTTCTCAAGCGCCCACCACCAAGTCAGGTATCGCAGGCTACCCTTCTCGGGTGGTTCCTCCCTGCGGACATGCTCGATGATGAACGCGAGTACATCTTCCTGCTCCCGCACGCTCCAACTCCTTAGGAAGTCTTCACGCAGGACAGAGAGTACCGGCAGCGAAAAGTGCAGGCCGGCCGCCGTCCAGGAGGTCTTCGGCAACCGAAACAACCTTTCGATTCGCCCCGGCGGGAGGTGCGGCGCGTACTCACGCCGCAGCGCATCCGCCATGCCGAGCGAGAGCGGCTGTATCATTGAGCAGGCCTGAGCCCACGCGATCGCCTCCTCCCCAACCAAGTCTTTGACGTACACATCAAGCGGCAACCCGGCACTGGCCCTGACGCCCTTCCACCCCGCCGCCTCGACAGCGTCCTGCCGCCCCAGGTCATGCTCGGTCACAAAGCGCCGAAGCGCGCGAGTCGTCCCCTCCTCGTCTGCCGGGTAGAGCGGAATGCCGAAATGTCTGATCAGCTGCGCGCTCTCGTCCCAGAACTTCTTCTCGCGTGTGTCGAGCCAAACGACTGCAGGCCAGCGCCTCAGCGCCTCTAGGAAGAAGCCGTCGCGGCGGCGGGTCAGGTGCTTGCCGTCGCTGAAAAATAGGATCAAAGACTCGTTCCGCTCGCGCTCCAACTCCTCGAACCAGAGCGTGCCGCCGTCCTCCATCTGAAAACTCTGGAGACTACCGTAGTACCTTCCGTACCGCACGTCAGCGCCGCGCCGGTGCAGGCCGGTCGCGAGCTCGCGGGCCACCGTGTTCCACGCGCACGGCTCCGCGTACGCGTCCTCGAGGATGTAGACGTTGACGAGGCGTTTGCGCTTGTAGAAGCTGAGGGTGTACATCCCCGCGTTCCGCCCCGTGGCGTGAACTGATGCCTTAACGTCTAGCCGGTTGCAGTGGCTCTCGCTTAACAGGTAGTTCAGCCCTTTACAAAGATAGTCGAGTGTCACCGCGCCCATTTGCGGCGACGGAGGGCCGCCGATCTTCTTCGGGGTAAAATGGTTGGGCCCGTATGGGTCGAAGGAGAGAGGCTTGGACAAACGGATGGAGAAGCCCGGCCTTCGCCTCATTTGGAGGCTCACGAAGAGGAGCGCGGAGAGCGAAGCAATCGCCGCCGCAATGACGGTAAGGATTAGCGCGAACGGGAACCAGCTACCCGCGTCATCGTTGGCCAGTGTGGTGGGCGCGACGCTGCTACCCGTCTGCGCGTTCGTATTGGTGTTCGGGGTGGGGGTTCCGACCTGATTCTGGTTACCTCCGGGCAGAGCCCCGGCGTTCGGCCTTGGTTGTGCGGTGGTAGCGGGGGCCGCAGTGCCGGTCGCGCTGTTCTGGTTATTCGCATTGATGGCGAAGTCGGAGTCTGCTTTCTTCGAGCTAAATATCTCGGTAAGCGTCTGCCTGAGGCTGTCAGGTATGAACGGCCTCAAGCCCGTTGCAATCAACGTCGTTAGAAGGATGATTACGCCGACGAGGATGAGCTTGTATCCGTGGAGCCGCCAGAGTCTGGTCAAGAGAGTCTCGTCGTTGCCCTCCTCGCCCTCGGCTACTCGTTCCTTGACGGCGTCCAGCTCTGTCTCCGCCTGCCAACGCGATGGGAGTGAATCGGACGTGGGTCGCTCCGGCAGCGAGTCGTTAAACTCTCCTGACTTAATCCGCAGCAGTTCCTCGGTAACGCCCCGGACGTGCTCCTCCGTGACCGCTTCGGCCAGCGGCAGGACTTCTGCGAAGAAAGCGTCGAAACGCTTTCTGAATATCTCGGCCTGCTCGGGATTATGAGTCAGCAGCGCCGACATCACCCCGCGCAGTTGCGTGTGACTCCACCCGCCAGGGGTCTTCAGTGCTAGGATGAGGCGCTCGTAATCATGCTGCGACACCAAGATACCGTCCGAGGCTAGGGTAATCAGGAAGGACGTGAGGGGGAAGTCGTTCATCTCCGCGTGTGAGTGTCTTCAGTCGGCAGCGTTGCGCAGGAATTCCCCTGGTGCGGACATCCAATGATGGGAGGTTACCTCCTCAAACGCTGCTGACAGAGTCCAAAATTCTCTTCCATCTTCATTAAGAAAGTAAGGGACGAGTGGCAGAAAGCCAAAGACAGGCACGTCGCTTTGACGGCGCACAATCTACCACGAATCAATCACCATGAAAAAGGTTTTATTCAGAATTTATAAGAGTTTTGTGGGGGCACTGCCTTGACTGCTAACAGAGGCATACTGTTTCCTCGTTTAGGGATAGCCCCCACTGGCTCGAAGGAACCGGCCACAACATCCTTGGCCTTAAAGTTAAGTTTCTGCCTCAGCCACCCGAAGTAACGGGGCACCCAATACAGTTGGCACAAAACCTTCTACCAATTCAGTAAGCATTCATGACTGATAAGCAGAGCCTCATGGAAGCCTTTTCTACTCTTCATTATAGCCCAAGAAGTTTACGGCGTTTTGGTCCAAGTTCTCCCGCCCGTGGTCGTAGCGCATCACCGTCTTCGGGTCGCGGTGCTTCGACATCATCTGTACCTGCCGGTAGCTGAGACCGGATTCTAGCGCACGCGTGATGGCTGTCCTCCTCAGGTCGTGCGGGGAGAGGTCGCCGAGATGTGAATAGTCGGCCCACTTCTTAACGATCTTCTGCACCATGCGGGTGGAGAGCGGCTTGTCGAAATCCAGCGTCCGGTAGTTCGTGTGCGGCTGGAAGAGGGGGCGTCAGAGCCGTCCGAATGCACGATCTCTCGCCGCTTCCGGTCGAGCCGGAGGTAGTGGTCTATCGCCTCCTTGACCTCCTTCGGCAGGGGCCAGACCTCATCCCTGCCCCCCCTTCACCTTGCACCGCAGCGTCCAGCGCCCGTGGCTCCACTTCACCGACGAAGCCCACAGAGAACAAACCTCCGACACGCGCAGCGAGAGCCGGAGCATCACCAGCATGAGGGCGTAATCCCTTGCGCCCCCCGCCTTCTCCCTGTCCGGCCCCGAGAGTAGGTAGCGCACCTCCTTCGCCGAGAGCGCCCGCCCGGCGGGCTCCGACGGCAGTTCAGGCGGCGAGACAAGCTTGGTCGAGGCCGGGTTGAGAGGCACGGCCCCGGCCGCCTTCAGGTACTCGAAGAAGGAACGCACGACCGAGAGCTTAAAGGCGACCGTCGCGGCGCTCTTTTTCCGCGAGCGCAGCCAGTCCCTCCAGAGCAGGAGGTCGTTGGGTACGACCTCCGAAGGGTGCTTCATGCCTGCGAACTGGAAGAACTCCCGCACCACCCGACCGTAGGCGCGCCTAGTTGCCTCCGAGACTGACTTGTTGACGAAGGGAGTGGCGCTCTTCGGGTCAAAGCTCCTCGCGGGAGATTCGCCGCTGCGGAGGATTTCAGGTGTCAGAGTTTCGGTAGCCAAAGGCAGGAGACTCTCAGAGCAGATTTGGCGAGCAAAATCGAGGTGAATCATGCTACGACTTGTCATCCATAGTCAAAGGGTATTCGTAAAACATCCATTATCGGAATTGCAATGGAACACCACTAGCCTTGTTCAAACTTTTTCTTGTGAGTTGGAGACTTAGTCGCTTGTGAAACCCCGTGAAACGCTAGGTACTCAATGTCATTCTAGCGTGATGGTAGGACATCTTGATGGGGCTGGGGGGCGTTTTTGTGCGCGCACTTCATGACGCCTCGGTCGAGACCGTCCGGGTACCACCAGCCTGACCCGCCGCAGTCGGGGCAGTCCGAGCGGGGTTTACTAGTCCCCGCCACGGCGACTTGATCGGGTAACTCCCGCCCCTCAGCTTGCGCCTGCTTCTTGTCGAGTTTCCAGAGCCGCCGCCGCAGGTGCTCGGCGAGGAAGGCGGGGGCTGAAGAGACGGTCGTGCGCCCGGCGGCGATTTTCAACTCAGCAGCGAGCACCTCGCCCAATTCGCGCCACTGATCACCGCTGCCTGAGTTCTTACCCGTCAGGTCCCTTTCCGCTTGCCCTAAAACGCGCGCCAGTGCCGCAGGCTCATCATCAGTGATCTGATCTTTAGTCTTAAAAGAAGTCTTAAGCTCACCAGAAGTTGTTGATATTTCACCGCTTAAACCCCTGTCACCCCGGTCAACTTCTGACCCCTGTACCAGTGGTAGATCTTGACCCGAGTCAGCGGTGTCACCTCTGTGACCCCTGTCACCCTTGTGACCCCTCTGCACGCCTATCTCTTCGGGCAGGAAGACCGTGAACACGTTGCCGCCGTGCTCGCCTGGTTTCTCGTCAACTTGTATGAGACCAGTACTCACGAGCCGTTGGAGATGTGCACGATAGGTGTGCCGCGTCATACCGGCACCCTTCATCACCCTGTCGGTCGGGATGCGGGTCGAGCGCTTGGGCACAATTGAGCCACGGGTATGCGAGTAGAGGTAGTCGTAGAGCTGCTTGCCCTTGCCAGTGAAGAGACCAGCGGGGATCGCGTCGCGCACGACCGAGTTCGCGACCCGCGCGAAGTCACGCTTTGGTGCGGCATCCTGGGGTACAGGGGTGACCCCTGTCACAGAGGTGACAGGGGTCATAGGGGAAGAGGTGGCTAGGGCACCGTCGGAGAGTTTCGTGCCGTCGTCGAAGAGGTTCGTCAGCTCATCGCTGAGATCTTCTTTCTTCGGCTGTGACGGCTGGACGGCTTTCTGATTCCGCTCCCGCAAAAGTTTCAAGTCCGACTTTTTCATCACCGAACCTTTCGCGTACTTCGTTTGCCAGGTTGAAGAAGGCGAGCGCCGCCGGTGAGGCGATGTTCGTCTCGTAGATCGACTTGCCGATCCCGATGGCTTGGTTAACCGCCGCCGCGTCCGGCACCCATGCCTCGAAAACGTTGGTCTTGAACATAGACTCGACTTGGGAGCGTACCTCTTTATCGACCGTTTGCCGCGGCTTGTACTTCGTCGAGAGCGCCATGATGATCATCTTCGGCGAGTGAGCCTTCCTGACCGCCGCGACCATCCTCATTACTTGTCCTAGACCCACGAGCGCGAAGTTGCTCGACTCAATCGGCACGATAGTCATGTCCGCCATGGCCAGCGCGTTCAGTGTCGGGGCGCGGAGCGACGGGGGAGTGTCGATGACGCAGTAATCGTAGCCCGTCCGCACACTCGCGAGCTTGTTCTTGAGTAACAGATCGCGCGAGACCGGCTGCCCCTCGATCAAGGTCTCGGCATCGTGATCGAGGCACGCCGGGATGAGATCGAGGCGCGGGCGCGCGCGCGTCAGGTACGCCGCCAGATCGCCCCGCTGGTCGAGCATCATGCGGTGCGACGTGCAGCGCGTGGACTCCAACTCTTGCAAGTCCGCGCCGAGCGCGACCGAGAGGTTGCCCTGCGGATCGAGATCGACGGCGAGCACGCGCGATCCCTGGCTGGCGAGGACGACCGCGAGATTCAGCGCCGTCGTGGTCTTGGCGCACCCGCCCTTGTGGTTGGCGATGACGATAGATTTCACGGCGTTTTCTCCGCTTACCTGATGAAAGTGATGTTGCAGGTGCTGCTGGCCGCGATCTTGTCC
Source organism: Pyrinomonadaceae bacterium (assembly GCA_049692915.1). Lineage (GTDB taxonomy): Bacteria > Acidobacteriota > Blastocatellia > Pyrinomonadales > Pyrinomonadaceae > JAIVJG01. Next base: position 4,860 of record JBAVPI010000391.1, on the reverse strand, counting down.
ATCTCCCCGTGATCCGACGTGAGCAGGCTACCGCCAACGCGGTTCGTGAGCGTGATAGCGAAACAGTCGGGGAGCGAAATTCCGCCCTTTGCTTTGAGCCCGCCCGCCTCTTTCCAGAACGCCTCGTCAAAATCGGCGCGCTCGACGACGCCGAGCGCCCTGAAGTCACCGATGGCGGTTTCAGCGGTCGCTGCCCCGTCGTCTCTGTGAACGATGTAATAGACCTCGCATAGGTTGAGGGAGTGAGCCATGCACTGCCCGCCCGTATCAGTTAGGGCGTTTTCCACCACGTCCGCGCCCGCCTCCCCGTGCAAATAGGCGAGCATCGCGGAGGCGTCCAGCACGTAGATCATTGGCGGTCCCTGAACCTGGAATCTTCGCGCTCGGTTTCCTCACGCTTCTGCGCGATGAACGCCTCGCTACTCGTGGTCAGATGAGCGTACTTGCCCCGGATGCTACGGGCGAGAGCGGGTCGGGTCTCCCGCTCCAACAACTCGCGGAGCTGGCGCTGCTCGTCCGCCGGCAGGGCACGTACCTCTTCAATGATTCTGTCCAACGTGGCGCTCATTTCTTGCCGCCTTTCTTCCCGCTTGCCCCGTTGGCTATAGCCTTCGGGGGCCTACCCATCGGGCGATCTTCAACGAGCTTGAGATCGGACGCTTTGATCATCAGGTCGCGCCCAAACTTCTCGGCGGGGAGGTTGCCGGCGAGTACAAGCTGACGGACCCGCGCGGGCGAGACTCCCAGACGGTCGGCGGCTTCTTTCGTGGTAATTGATGCACTCATGCCGCGAACTCTAACGCGAAAATAATATTTACGCAAGAGTAAAGCAATGCCTGGCTATATTTGCTTTTGCGTTAGGCTTACGCACGGGTTAAATATTATGAGGGAGATGATGACGGCAGCAACTGGAACTTGAACCACAAGCTTGCCGCTCCCCGAGGGAGAGCGTTCACCGGGTGAACGAGTTTCCGCGCGGTGCTGCTGGACAAGTGACTCAATCACGACTCGTCCCGGCACCAATCGATCAACCCCCTTCGCAGGAAGAAGTGGCTGCGGCATCCCTTTAACCGCCACACGGAAGGGTGAAGCGAGGGAGTGCCATCGCGGTGCTCGGTTAATTTCCAGCGTGGGCGCGACTCGGGCAGCATGTTGAGGTGAATGGTCGCGCCGCAGCCGCAGGGACAAAGCATTGCCGCAAACCACACATACCCTTTCTCGCCGACGACGTAGAGGGTGCGCGCGTTGAGTTCGTCCGGTAGCTCTTCGACCGTGACCGCGCCGTAGGGCAGCGGCCGCCGCAGAAGCCACGCTCGGAAGACAACCCATGAACGGAGAAGCCCATGCCGCAGCGTTATCACGCGGCCCTCTCCGCCTCGTCTGGTTCGACCTCGCTCAACTCCGGCATATCGAGCAGAGGATTCACGTCGCCGCGCCCTGTGTGGCGCGACAGCACGGGGCACGGTTCGCCGTCCGCCTCGAAGTAGCTCTGCGCCTGCGTGAGGCTGACGCGGTTTACCGCGAAGGGTGCGTTGCCGTCGTCACGGAAGTCATGAACGCGGGTGAGGAACTCGTTGACAGCCATGCTCGCCAGAAGCATGTTGACGCTGATGACGGCTGGACGGTCTTCCTCAACGCCCGTAATGTATTTTGATTTCAGTTGCTCACGGTACGCAGCCGGGTTCGTGCGCTTGAGCGCGGCGGCGCGCACTTGCTCCATCGAATAGACGGCGCGACTGAGCAAGCTCGAACCGTCCGGTTGTAAGTAATGAACCGTGCCGCAAATCTGCTCGACTCCGCCCGCGCCGTCGGCGACGAGCTTGACGCCTACGTCGAAGTAGGGAAGCGAATAGAAGACTGCGAGACGGTTCAGGAGGTGACGCCCGTCAACGCTGTCCATGCAGCCGAAGACCGCATCGCACTCGGCAATTCCCTTGACCACCTCCGCGCCGTGCAAGTCGCGCGCGAGCGGCACAACTTCCGTTTCGAGTTCCATACGGTGGATGGCGCGCTCCAGCACGTCAACTTTGAACCTCCGGGCGCGTGCGTCCTCCATCGTCGCGTTCAGGATACGATTGAGGTTCTTCACCTCGACGCGGTCGGGGTCAACGAGGACAATACGACCGACGCCGAGCCGCGCGAGCTGCTCGATGACGGGGCTACCCGTGCCGGAGCAGCCGACAACGGCAATTGATAACTTCTTGAGAGTATTGAAAGTGCCCGCCCCGAACGCCTGCGCGTGACGGCGGGCGAACTCCGGCACTGCGGTCGCCACAGTTTCTGATTCCGCGTGGAAGAAGTAGCGCAGACGGTCGCCGACGACAGTGATGAGCGAGAGCGGGATGAAGTTTCCGTCCTCCGTGACCTCGCGCCCGAACACGCGACCGTCGGGTAGCATGATCGCGCTCGCATGAGGCGGCTCGTCGCCAGTCCAGCCGTACACGGAAGGAAACAGATCGCGGTCGGATTCATCGTCGGTTTCGGAGAATTCGGTCAGACCTCCGGGGTGGCTATGGATTTTAAGAACCGCCAGCCCGCGCCGCGTGGCTTCGTCGAGCAGTGGAAGCAAAGTTTTCGTCGACCAAGTGACGCGCCACGGGGTGCGAACCGCACAATCCTCGTAAGGCACGAGGACGATTTTTCGCGCCGTCAAAACGTGCTGCGTGTCACCGGCGCGCCGCCCGCACAAGGCGAGGGCGACTGCCTCGTTGCCGTCGCCGGGAAAAAGGTGGGCATGCAACTCAGCGTGCTGTCGTCCCGTTATTCTCAAGATAGTTCGCATTGTTCTAACCTTTCTTAAACTCACGCTCCAACCAGTGTTCGACGAGTGAGAGGTGAGCCGCGATATCGTCCTCGCCCGGACGCCACGGATTCTGTCCCGTGCGGTGGCGCGACCAGCGTTGAAACGTCTTGCCGTCTATCAATTGATTTGAGAGCGCCCCAATCGCCCGCCCGTCGGTGCGCACGAGCGGCGGGTGGAAATAGACCATGTCGAGTTGCGCGTCCGGGTAGCACGCGCCGATCTGGACGGCGGCGGTGACGCTTCTCAAGTTGTAGCCGTCTGGAACGGGGAACTCGTGGACGAGCAGCCACCGACCCGCCGAGTCAATGATCGTCTCCCAAGCCAAACCGCGAGCGTCCAAGTGTTCGCGGTCGGCTTCGAGCAGAAGGAATTGGCGGCGCATCAGACGTGCCCCTCCGTCTGGTCGAGCGGCAGGGTCATAAAACGCTCGACGCCGGGCGTGGTGAAGTCAGCCTTCTCTTCGAGACCGATCTTGCGCGCTTCGCCGCCGCGCATCTTCTGTGAAATCATGTAGCCGGTCGCGGGCGTCTTGCCTGCGAGCGTCAGCAACTCGCGCCCGGTCATCGCCGGCTTTTCAACATCGTACTTGTGCTTGTCAATGCGAATCCGGTAGCGACGCGCGCGCGGCGGGCAACGGTCGGCGAGGGCGTATTCCTCGAGGTCAACGATCTCTTCGAGCAACTCCGCGACTTCTTCGAGCAGCTCGTTCTTCTGGACGGTAGGGTCGGCGTGGTGCGTGTGATTGTTCGGTGCTTCGTTCATAACTTTCGTTTCTCGCTTTCGGTTTTGTGAGCGGAACTAAACTTTCCGCGCCAAAACCTAATGCCGCCGGCGGTGAAGATTTCGCCGCATGGCGACGAACATTTCTTCACGCACGGACGGCGAAAAGCGAAAAGTCGGCGGCATTAGCAAACGGGAGGCAGGAATTTAATCAATGTGAGTTCGGAACTTGTAAAAGAAATTAAAGGCTGAATAAGGAAAAGTGCATCACCGGACGGCGAAAATGGCTCGCCGCCCGGCATTAGATATTGAGCGGTGAATTCTACTTTTCGGAGGAAAGCGGATTGTATGAGCGATGCGAGCGATTTGATTGAGCGGATGGGCGGGGAAGAGTACGACAGGCTAGTGTTGCAGTTGGGTCGGTATGCGATGCAGGTCAGCCACATTTACAAATGGCGCACGGGTAATTCTTACGATTTGCCCAGAGGTTACACGGTCGAGTCAATCGTGCTGCTTGCGATTGAGAAGGCGTGGCTGGGGGAGCGCCGCTGGGACAGGGAGAAGCAGCCGGATTTTAAGAAGTATTTAATGGATGTGATTGACAGTCTGCTGTACCACTTGGCGACCGGCAAGGACAACGAAATGCTGGCTGCGGAGCCGGAGCCGGGGACTAAGGACGAGCAGGACTGGCACACGGGGTCGCCGAAGCGCAGGAGCGACGTGGACTGGCTGGTGCGTAGAAGCGCGACGCCCGAAGAAGAGTTGCTGGAACAAGAAGAGTCCGAGCACGAGGAACGAGCGAAAGACCGCGCGATAGAAATGCTGCTGGAAGAAGCGCGCGGCGATGACGAATTGACTTTCGTAATTCAGGCGAAGCTGGATGGCTATGACAAAGCTGGCGAAATTGCAGGAGTGACCGGCATAGATGTACAGGACGTTTACAACATTATGAAGCGTCTTAACCGCAAGGTGGCAGCGGTGCGCCGGAGATTAAAGGAAGCGGCGTGAAAAACGCCGCTTCTCTTAAACGAAACCTAAAAACGAACATCAGGCAAAACTTTAAAAGGAGCGAAGAAGATGACCGGGAGGAAGCCAATCAAAGACGGCGCGCAGTTGTTCCAGAGTATCAACCGGACGAGCGCCGAGGCGGAGTGGACGACGGAGGAGTTACGTCAGGAACTCCGGGAAGGGGGTATCGACCCCGACAAGTTGGTGAAGGGCGCGAGGCAGAAACTAGAAGAACTGCGTAGAGGCTCAATGGGGCGCGCGGAAGTGCGTCAGTCCACGCTCGCCGAGTTGCGCTCGCGCACCGGCGCGCCCGCCAGCCGCATCGCGCG
>JBAVPI010000390.1:0-1811 GCA_049692915.1 Pyrinomonadaceae bacterium | reverse complement strand
GGTCAACGCCGCGCCGCGCCTTGACCAGAAGGCGCTTAATTTGTGGGATCGCGACGTGTGCGAGTTTTTCATCGCGCCGAAGATTGACGACATCGAACACTACTTCGAGTTCGAGGCCGCGCCGACCGGAGAATGGATCGACCTCGCGATTCGCGTCCGCGCGCAGGGACGCGAGACCGACTGGCACTTTCGTTCCGGGATGCGGACGGCTGTGCGCATCAACGGCGAGTCGGTGACGATTACGATACGCGTGCCGTGGAAGGCACTGGGACGCGTCCCGCGCGTCGGCGAACGCTGGCGCATCAACTTCTTCCGCTGCGTCGGCGAGGGAGCGACGCGCGGCTACGTCGCATGGCAACCTACGCACACGCCCGAACCCGGCTTTCACGTCCCGCAAAAATTCGGCTGGATAAAGTTTAGGTGATGCGTGAAAAGCGTTGGTGCTGAGAAAGACCTGCGGGCTTCTCTGAATGGTTCATCACATCATCTCGATCATCGCGCCGGGTATCTACAAACTCGCCCGCTCTCTTCAATCATCGCTTCTTCAAATCTCGTCAATCATCGCTTCTTTAAAGTTTGCAGGTACTCGTCGAAGAGTGCGCGGTCTTTATCGCTCATCTCTTTAATGCGAACGCCGACGAGATATCCGGTCTCGGATGACGAAGCGTCGTCGGCCAGACGTTCATAGCGCACGGGCGTGCCGTAGAGTTGGACGGAGACGGTGGGGAGTCGGAGCGTGATGCGGAGCGTGTGGCCCGCGCCGGTCAGATAGCGGTCGCCGATTCTGATGGCCGGAAGGATGAGCGCGAGTCCGCCGTCGCTTAAATCGCGCGTGTGGCCTTCGAGCGCGGAAGGGTGCGAACGCGCCGTGGAGTCGAGCAGAGAGACCGCGGCGACGAGTCTCGTCAGGTGACGCGGAGCGCGGCGGCGGTTGCCGACGAACTCGCGCAGGCGGTTGACCATCTCACGCATCAATTCCGGCATAGCCACTCTTTTCGCATGGCGCTTTCACAGGGGGCGTGAGTACGCTTGTCGGGAGCAAAAGGGAGAGAGGCAAAACTTTCAACGTCGTGTGCCGCGCGCATCTCGCGCTCCGGTTGAAAGCGACGGAAATAACTCTGAGGGAAGTGCCGGGGGACTGGACGGCAAAGCTTTCAAGCCGTCACGCCATGCCGTCCGCCCGCATTGTAGACGCACACGACGAACCGGCGCAATCAATCATTCCAACGTCCTTGCGCCGTCCGGTCGTCTCAGGGGATCGAGACTTCGAGAGCTTTTCGCCGCGCCGCCGCATGTCGTTGACGGTGACGTTAATGGCCGCGCCGCCGCCTGACGTTGTGCGGCACGGGTGAGATGTTCGCTGCCGGGGATGCGTTCATTGTTTCGCCGCCGACTTGAGAGGCTTACCGTTGTTGTCTTTACTGCTGACGCCCGCCGGGTCAACGTAAAAAGAGAGGCGGCCCGTGCGCCCGTAGCGCTCAGGCTCGGCCCCCGCCGCGTAAGTTTTGCCGTCCTTGCCGACCGTGACGTGAAAGCGGTAGCCGGTCGAGGCCGTGCCGAGCAAATCTTTCGGCATCAATCCGGCGGCGACGAGCGCATCGAGGTCGCCGAACGTGCCGCCGTGCTGCGCGCCGTAGATCAACTCGGTCGTCATCAACCGCTGCATCATGCTGCGCACCTCGCCGTGATGCGTCTCGATGCGCTCGTCGAGGAAAAAATTTTTGCCCTTCTTGCGCACGTACTCAAGTTTGTCCGCCTCGCCGACGATCCACGCGCCGTTCGCGCCGCGCATCAGAGGGACGGCCTCCGGC
>JBAVPI010000389.1:0-4113 GCA_049692915.1 Pyrinomonadaceae bacterium | reverse complement strand
ATCCTCGGCGGCATCGCGGGCGTCGGCGGTCGCAAGTACGAGAAGGAGCAGGAGGCGGTCGTCAAAGCGGGCACGGAATACGGAGTGATTCTGAACCGCTCGGTGACGCTCCCGCAGAGCAACGTGCGTTAAAGTCAAGACGAGTTCGGTCGCCCCGGTTCTAACGTAAGCGAGCGACCGCATCGAGAGAGGCCCGCAGGCGTGTCAAACGTCGGCGGGCCTCTCCTTATTCCGTGTGTTGAAGAGGGCTTGCCACAGGGAAACAGAGTACGCAGTTTTAGTTGCTATTAACCGTGTCCTCTGTTGAACCCGTCGCGGGACATCCGGTTTATTTATCGACTGTCAATAATTTACTTGACGACTGTCGATAAATAGTTTATTGATATTCGATATAAGAAAGGTGGTGAATCATGTCAAGCCCAACTTCGTCATCTGCCGCGCTGCCGCTCGCGCACGTCGTGCTGCGGATTCTCATCGTCCTGAACTGGCTGTCCGGCGCTGCGATCTTCGCACTGCTGGTCGCCATGCCCACCCGGCGATGGATCATGAGCGCGCTAGAACTTTCTCCTTCGCCTGAGGCAGAACGGCTGATCTTTGCCTTGCATGCAATCGCGGTGCTCGGCCTCGTCGCAATCCCGCTGAACTACGTTGTCTTAAAACGGCTGCTCGCAATCGTGGAGACGGTTCGCGCGGGCGACCCGTTCGTCACCGCCAACGCGTACCGGTTGCAGGGGGTCGCATGGGCGCTGCTCGCGCTGAACATTCTCAGCATCGTGATCGGCGCGATTGCCAAGTCCGTTTCCACTCCGGCGCATCCGCTCCACATAGACGCCGGCTTTTCGATCAACGGCTGGCTCGCCGTACTCCTCACGTTCCTGCTGGCCCGCGTGTTCGCGGAAGGCACGCTCATGCGCGAAGACCTAGAAGGGACGGTGTGACATGGCGATCACCGTCAAGCTCGACGACCTACTCCACGACCGGCGAATGACGCTGACCGACCTTGCGGATCGGGTCGGGATGACACTCGCTAACCTCTCCATCCTCAAGACCGGCAAGGCGCGCGCGATCCGCTTCTCCACGCTCGATGCGATCTGCGAGGCGCTCTCGTGCCAGCCCGGCGACATTCTCCGGTTTGAGCCGGAGCAAGCAGAGCGCGAGCGACCGGCAGCGGCGAGCAAACGGAGCGCAAGCCGATGAACGCCCTACTGAGCGCACACGCTTGCACGTGGCAAGGCATGCACAAGACTAACAAGGAGAATATCAAATGAAACACAGCGTTATGTTAACCATCGCGTCTCTGCTCTCGATTCTCTTCTTTACGTTTCACTTGGCGGACGACATCGTCCGGGGGATGGAGCCGGGAACGCTCACAAACCTCACTGCGGTGCCCATCTTTGTCTTCTGGCTGTACGGAACGCTGGTGCTCGCCGAACGGCGTTCGGGGTACATTATCACCCTCCTCGGAGGACTTTTTGCGTTGGTCGTCCCCCTCGCCCACATGAGGGGGAAAGGTGTCGGCATCACCAGCAGCCTCGGCAATTCCAGCGGACACTTCTTCTTCGTCTGGACGCTCATCGCAATCGGCGTGACCGGGGTCTTCTCCGTCATTCTCTCGGCGCGCGGACTGTGGAGCCTGCAACGGGGCCAGACCCGTTAGTCCAACAACCCGAACACAGAAAGGCCCGTCGCACGGCGGAGGTGATGGGCGCGGATCGGCAATATAAAGAGAGGGTTTTATGAGTGTCATTGAAACAGAGCGTTTGAGCCTCCGCGAAATATCCGTGGACGACGCGCCGGTTATTCTTGAACTGCTGAACGACCCCTCGTTCGTGCGTTTTATCGGAGACAAGGGCGTGAGAAGCCTTGACGAGGCGCGTCAGTATATTACGGACAAGCTCGTTGCGAGCTACGAGCGTTTCGGCTTCGGTTTGTGGATGGTGGAGTTGAGGGAGACGAAAGAGCCGACCGGGATTTGCGGGCTGGTTAAGAGAGACGCCTTAGAGCACGCAGACATCGGCTACGCCCTTCTGCCGCGCTACTGGTTCCAAGGCTTCGCGCGCGAGTCTGCCGCCGCCGTGCTGAATTACGGAATCGGGACGCTCGGCCTCAAACGTCTGCTGGCCGTGACAGATCAGGACAACGTCGCCTCCATCAAGGTGCTGGAAAAGATCGGCCTCAAATTTGAACGAATGGTTAAGCTCTCCGAAGACGGGCCTGAGATCAAGTTGTTCGCCTACGATGCCCCGACGCTCGTTGATTAAACTCTCTCCGCAGACGTTTCGCTTCCCTCCCGCCTGTACACCACACGCCCGCCGACAATCGTCGCGACCGCCGCGCCGCGCATCGTCCAGCCGTCAAAAGGCGTGTTGCGGCTCTTTGATTTCGAGCGCGCGGCGTCGAACGTCCACGACAGGTCGGGGTCGAGAATCGTCACATCGCCCCATGCGCCCGCGCGGAGCGTGCCGCGCCCGTCGAGTCGAAAGATGCGCGCGGGGTTGACGGAGCAGAGTTCGATGAGCCGTTCGAGGTTGATGAGACCCCCGTGCACGAGTTTGTCGAGCGCGAGGCCGATGGCCGTCTCAAGCCCTGTGATGCCGTTCGCCGCGTGGTCGAATTCGACATCCTTCTCGTCCGCGTGATGCGGCGCGTGGTCGGTCGCGATGGCGTCAATCGTCCCGTCGGCGACGGCTGCGAGTATTGCCTCGACGTGCTCGCGGCTTCTGAGCGGCGGGTTCATCTTCATGTTCGTGTCGTAGCCTTCAACGGCGTCGTCCGTCAACACGAAGTGATGCGGCGCGACTTCGCACGTCACCGCGAGTCCGCGCTCCTTCGCGCGTCTCACCGCATCAATCGCCCCACGCGTCGAGACGTGCGCCAGATGCAGGCGCGCACCCGTCAACTCCGCCAGCGCGCAGTCGCGCATCGCGTCCGACTCTTCGGCCAGCGCAGGCACGCCGCGCAAGCCCAGACGCAGAGACCACTCGCCCTCGTGCATCACACCTTTCGCCGCCAGAGACTTGTCCTCGCAGTGATCCATCACCGTCAGGTCGAACCCGCGCGCGTACTCCAGCGCACGCCGCATCATCCCCGGCGAAGGCACTGGCCGCCCGTCGTCCGTCACGGCGACGATGCCTGCGCGCCGCATCTCGCCCATCTCCGCGAGTTCCAACCCCTGTGATTTTTTCGTGATCGCGCCGACGGGGAAAACATTCGCGAGACCGGCGGCGTGCGCCTGCTCGATGATAAAACTCGTCACCGCCGGGTTGTCGTTAACGGGGTCTGTGTTCGGCATCGCGCACACGCTCGTCCAACCGCCCGCGACCGCCGCCGCCGCGCCCGTCGCAATCGTCTCTTTGTACTCCTGCCCCGGCTCGCGCAGGTGCGTGTGCAAGTCTATGAAGCCGGGCGCGACGACGAGGCCCGTCGCGTCGAAGACCTCCAAGCCTTCCGGCCTCGCCTCGCCGCGACCGTAGAGCGCCGCGACGCGCCCTTCCTCAATCAACAAATCCCTCCCGCCGTTGACGCCCTGCGTCGGGTCAATCACGTAGCCGTTTGCGATCAGCAGCCTCATTAAATTTCACCACAGAAGACACAGAGAACACGTTTAAGAGAAACGCTGTGTCCTCTGTGTCTCCGATGGTTAATCTTCCTTTCATTAGGACTTCGACAGAGCATTCTCCGCAGCTTTTTGAGAAGCGGATTCGCCCTCGATCTTCAACGGCGAGCCGGACGGAGACGCCGCGCCCGTCGCGCCCGCGAGCAGGTAAAGCACCGCCATCCGCACGGCGAGACCGTTCGAGACTTGATCGAGTATCAACGAGTGCGCGCCGTCGGCCACGTCCGAGGCGATCTCGATGCCGCGATTCATCGGCCCCGGATGCATCACGATGGCGTCGGGCGCGGCCAGCGAAAGTCGTTTGAGGTTCAAGCCGTAATGCACCGCGTACTCGCGCAGAGATGGAAAGAAGGCCGTGTCCTGCCGCTCTTTTTGAATGCGCAAGACCATCACCACGTCCGCGCCCGCAATCGCGTCCTCGATGCGACGCTCGACGCGCAAATTCCCGCGCCCCTCGACGAGCGCGGCGAACTCCTGCGGCGCGAGCGTTCCCGGCC
>JBAVPI010000388.1:0-2908 GCA_049692915.1 Pyrinomonadaceae bacterium | reverse complement strand
GTGCAGAGCCGATTCTGTGGACTAGAAGGAGAAGGAGTGAATGCGAGTGTGAAGCGTCGCCCCTCAGTGAAAGCCTACTGTGACCTACAAACGATGAGAATAGGCTTGACTTGCCGGTGGAGAGAACCGGCACTCTAATAAGTTCCTATAAGCACCCCGCCAGAGGGTCTTCAATAATCTCAACATCAGAGGCTCAACAGAAGCCCGCCCGCTCCGAAGAAGGAGTTGGCGGGCTTTCAAATTTTCTCATGGCAAAAAAAGAAGCATTCGACGGTCAGTGGGTGGACATATTCAGTGTAGGTAATCACACCGACGACAGCGGCACCCCGCGTGAAATTGATCTGACATTCCTCGAACAGACCGCCGCCAACTTCCTGCCCGATCAACACGAGCCTCCGGCAGTCATCGGTCATCCGAAAACGGACGCGCCCGCTTACGGGTGGACATGCGCTCTGCGCGTCAATGGCGACATGCTGCAAGCAAGATTCTGCGACGTTGATCCCGCATTCGAGCAGCTCGTCCGCGAAGGCAAATTCAAAAAGAGGTCGGCTTCATTCTACATGGACGCGCGTACAGCCCCCGCCGGGCGCGTCCCTCAACTACGTCACGTCGGATTCCTGGGGGCGCAACCGCCAGCCGTGAAGGGTCTGCGCGAAATTAAATTTAACGAGGGTGATGCGCTCACCTTCGATTTCAGCGAAGGAGAACGCATGGGAGAAACAGAAGACAAGAGAACTGTGGGAGAGCAGATCGCAGACTTCTTCAGAGAGAAGTTCGGCTCGAAGGAAAGCAAGACAGAAGGCGTGAGCTTCGGCGAGAGCGATGTGAAAAAGCTCGTCGCGGATGCAATGACAAGCGTCGAGACCAAATTCACGGAGGAGATTACGAAACGCGACACCTTGATCGAGAACCTCAAGACGCAGGTGGGCCAGCAGTCCGGGTCGGCGACGCGCGCTGAACTCATCTCATTCTGTGAGCGTCTCGGCCACGGCAAGTTCCTCCCGGCCTTCAAGAAAATGGGCGTCGTGGATTTTATGGAGGTGCTCGCCACTCTCCCGGATAAGAAAGTCAGCGTCATCAGCTTCACCGAAGAAGGTGGCAAAGAAGTTGAGAAGGCCGTGGAGATCACCCCGCTCCAGTTCTTCCAGAACTTTCTTAACGCTCTGCCAGCCTATGTCGAGTTCGGCGAGAAGTTCGGCGACATAAAAGTCACGGGGTCTAGCGTTGAGATTTCTGACCCGGCGGAGATGGAAAAACTCCGGGCGGGGATGGGGACGAAAAAAACTGAAGGAGGTGCGAAGTAATGCCGTCACGAATTGTTGAAGAATTTGCAGGGCGTGAGTCGCTCGTGGCTGTGAATATCGCGCTCGCGGCGCTCGTGCCTTTGACCGTCGCGCTGGGCTTCATCGTCAAGCAGGGAGACGTGGTCGGTGTCATCACCTCGACTGGCTTGGGTCGCCGTCGCACGCGAGCGGTCGCCGCCGGCTCCGGTTTCGCTACCTCAGCTGCCACCGGCCAAGTTGATGACGCCTCCGTGTTCGCACCGGGGGACGTGCTCAAGAACGCCGCTGGCACGACGGTCGGCACCATCGCGGCGGGCGGTGTGAACAAGTTGACCAATGTCATTACCCTGACGGCTAACGCTGCCGTCGCGGTTGCGGCGGGCGCGGCAGTGCTCGGCTCGGATGGTTCGCAGGTAGCGAAAGCTATCTCGGATGACGAGACGGACGGCACGGCTGATGCGGTGACGAGCGTTTATATCTGCGGCTTACTGAAAGAAGCGAAGCTGCGTGGCCTCGACTCGACGGCGAAAGCCGAACTCGGCGGTGTGAGCACTGCCGGGGGCATCTTCAAGTTCTAAAGGAGAAGACATGGCAGCAGGTATTATTTACAGATTCCCCACCAACGTTTCGCTTGATGAGGCCACGCAGGAATATTTCATCCAGCGCGACCAGATGATCGGCGACAAGATCATGCCGTTCCGCGAGCACCTGACCCAGCGCGTGCAGTGGGATGAACTTGACAGCGAGCGCGGCATGACCGCGCCGCACAACATGAAGTCAGACCCGCGCGTGGACAAACGTTCCGGCTCGCGCGTTCGCGAGTACACTCCGATCCCTTTCAAAGAGACAGAGCCGATCACGGAAGACGAGTTGTTACAGGCTCGGCAGGCTGCGACCCTCGGCGGCGTGATTGATCTCCATGATCTGGTCGGGCGACGCATCAAGGCGCGCGAAGACAAGACATTCATTCGTGCGGAATGGTGTCGTTGGCAGACCCTGCGCGGCACGCTCGACATCAACGAAAACGGCGTCCGTGTGCACGAGACGTTCCCTGTTCAGCAATACGACGTAATCAACGATTGGGATGACCGTGAGGCGGCCACGCCATTGCGCGATTTCAATGCGGTGAAGCTGCTGTTCCGGGGTACGGGTGCGTCGGCGAAAGGCGCGATTGCTTACGTCAATCAAACTACACTCAACTGGCTGTTAGAGAACGCCAACGACAATGATCTGCGCGGCTTCCGTGGGCAGAATTTCCTCTCACTCGCATTCAGTCTGACGCAACTCAACACGATCCTTCAGGATCGCGGGTTGCCGACACTGGAGTTGTATGACGAGGGATACATTGACGAGGACGGCGACTGGCAGAATTTCATCGAGGATGGCGAGGCGATTGTGATCGGCAAGCGTCCGGTCGGGCAGGTCGTAGGCGACTTTTCAATGACACCGTCGCTGCATCGCCAGAAGAACGGCGTGCCGGTCGGCGGCTTTTTCACCATCATCGAGGTAAACGGGCAGTCAAATCGCGGGATGACGGAAGTTAGTCTGGCCGATCTCGGCGCGGGCAAAAATCCGAACATCGAGATCACCGGCGGTGTGTACGGCGGGACGCGTCTGTTGTATCC
>JBAVPI010000387.1:0-3156 GCA_049692915.1 Pyrinomonadaceae bacterium | reverse complement strand
GAGACGGCGGTGGAGTATGAGCGAGAGTCATGTATCCATCATCTCTTTGAGCGACAGGCGGCGCGCACTCCTGAGGCGCTTGCCGTCATCTGTGGCGATGAGACTCTCACCTATGGCGAACTCGACGCGCGGTCGAACCGGCTGGCACATCGTCTCGTTGGATGCGGTGTCGGCACCGGCTCGCTCGTCGCGCTCTGCCTCGACCGCTCTGCCGACCTGCTCGTCTCCGTCTTGGCCGTCCTCAAGGCGGGCGCTGCGTATGTGCCGCTCGACCCGCAGTATCCGCGCGAGCGCCTTTCCATCACGCTGAGCGATGCGGGTGCGTGCGTTGTGCTGACGCAGAGTCGCTGGCTGTCGTCGCTGCCGACGCACGCGGCGCAGACCCTCTGCCTCGACACCGACCGGGAGTGTTGGATGGCCGAGAGCGAGGCGGCGCTCAGCAGCGATGTGACGACCTCCGATCTGGCCTACGTGATCTACACGTCAGGCTCGACAGGCAGACCCAAAGGCGTGGCAATCGAACATCGAAACGCCGTGACCTTCCTGCACTGGGCATGCGAGACCTTCAGTAAAGAAGAGTTGAGCCGGGTGCTGGCGGCCACGTCAATCTGCTTCGACCTGTCGGTCTTCGAGATGTTCGCGCCGCTCAGTTGTGGCGGAGCGGTAGTGTTGGCGGAGAACGCTCTGGCGTTGGCGGAGGTCGCAGCGGCGAGCGCAGTAACGCTGGTCAACACGGTGCCGTCGGCGATGGCGGAGTTGGTGCGAGCAGGTCGGTTGCCGGATACGGTGCGGGTCGTGAATCTGGCCGGCGAGGCGCTGGCGCGCGAGTTGGTGGAGACAGTTTACGAGCGCGGCGCGGGGGTGAGGGCGGTCTATAACCTGTACGGGCCGACCGAGGACACGACCTATACGAGTTACGTGGAGGTGAAGCGAGGCGAGCGGCGTGTGACGATTGGGAGAGGGATTGCGAACACGCAACTCTACGTTCTGGATAGTCGGCTGGAGCCTGTGCCCGTTGGAGTGACAGGCGAACTCTACATCGGCGGAGAGGGGCTGGCGCGCGGCTACGTCAATCGTCCTGAGCAGACCGCCGAACGCTTCATTCCCAATCCTTTCACTCCATCAGCGGGCGCGCGTCTGTACCGTACAGGAGACCGGGTGCGGTGGGTGGGAAGCGGCGAGATAGAGTACCTCGGGAGAGCCGACAGCCAAGTCAAGGTGCGAGGATTCCGCATCGAGTTGGGAGAGGTTGAGAGTGGGTTGCGCAGTCATGAGAGGGTGCGCGAGGCCGTGGTGGTCGTCAGAGAGGAAGCGGGAGAAAAGCGGCTCGTCGGATATGTGATCGGTGAAGTAAGTGGCAGTGAGTTGCGCCGACATCTGAAAGATAGAGTGCCGGAGTACATGATTCCGACGGCCTTCGTTGTACTCGAACAGATGCCTCTGACACCGAACGGCAAGGTTGATAGAAAGGGGCTGCCCGCACCCGACGCTTCACGCGCCGGAGTGGATGATGCGTATGTCGCACCTCGCTCTCCCGTTGAAGAGATCGTCGCCGACATCTGGTGTGAAGTGCTCAAGGTCGAGCGGGTCGGCGTTCACGATAACTTCTTCGAGTTGGGCGGTCACTCTCTCAAAGCCACCCAACTCACTTCTCGTCTCCGTCACTTATTCGGCGTGGAGATGCCGCTGCGAGCCGTCTTCGCCGACCCCACCGTGGCGGCCATGGCTCGCTACGTCGAGGGAGCGAGAGCCGCCGGACATTCAGACCAAAGTGCCCCGTTGGTGGCGAGAAGCGGAGGGGGCACGACACCGGCGTCCTACGGGCAGCGGCGGATGTGGTTGTTGGATCAGATGGGGGCAGTGGGGCAGAGCTATCAGCTGACATGGGCGGTGCGGTTGCGAGGACGACTCGATGAGGGAGCGCTGGAGCGGAGTTTGAGCGAGATCGTGCGGCGGCACGAGTCGTTGCGTACGACCTTCAACGTCGTGGAGGCAGAGCCGGTGCAGATCATCGCGGCGGCGATGAATGTGCCGCTACCCGTGACAGACCTCAGCCTGCTGGCGGTCGAAGAGCGAGAAGAGGAAGCACGACGCCTGCTGAGTGAGGAGGCACGACTGCCCTTCAATTTGGAGCAAGGGCCGGTGTTGCGCGCATCTCTGCTGCGCCTCTCGGAAGACGAGCACATTCTAATGCTGGTGATGCACCACATCGTCAGTGACGGATGGTCAAACTCCATCCTCTCACGAGAGTTCAGCGCACTCTACGAGGCATACCTTGAGGGGCGCGAGTCACCGCTCGAAGAACTCTCGATTCAATACGCGGACTATGCAGTGTGGCAGCGCGAAGGGTTGCAGGGTGAAGTGCTGGCCGGGCACCTCTCCTACTGGAGAGAGAAGTTGGAGGGCGTCGCCGTCCTCGAACTACCGACGGATCATCCACGGCCTGCGGTGCAGAGTGCGAGTGGCGCGAGTTGCACGCTGAGGCTGAGCGGCGAGTTGAGCGCAGGCTTACGCGAGTTGGCGAGGCGCGAAGGCGCGACGCTCTTCATGGTCTTACTCGCAGGATGGCAGGCGTTGCTTTCTCGCTACAGCGGGCAGGAAGACATCTGCGTCGGGACGCCGATTGCCGGACGAGGGCGGCGCGAGTTAGAGGGGCTGATCGGGTTCTTCGTCAACACGCTGGTGATGCGGGCGAAGGTGGACGAGGCGGAGAGTTTCCGTGAGTTAGTGGGACAGGTACGAGAGGCGAGTCTGGGTGCATACGCTCATCAGGAGTTGCCTTTCGAGAAGCTTGTCGAAGAGTTGCAGCCTGAGCGTGACGCCAGCCGCAACCCACTCTTCGACGTGCTCTTCGCCATGCAGGGCGAGGCGGCGGAGTTACCACGGCTGCGCGGGCTGGAGGTGATGAGCGAGGAGGTAGGGCGGGAGACGGCTAAGTTCGATCTGTCACTCAGCATGGCGGAAGAGAGTGGGGTGTTGAAGGCGACGCTGCAATACAGCCGGGAGTTGTACGAGGCGGAGACGATAGGGCGGATGCTGGGGCACTTCGAGCGGTTGCTGAGTGGGGCGGTGAGTGAGCCTGAGCGAGGGGTGGGAGAGTTGGAGGTGATGGGGGAGGAGGAGCGTCGTCTGCTGCTCGTTGAGTGGAATGAGACG
>JBAVPI010000386.1:0-1557 GCA_049692915.1 Pyrinomonadaceae bacterium | reverse complement strand
GCTTCGGCCCGCTCGACGGCGAGGCCGTAGCTCGCGTAGAGCCTGCGCGCTTCCGGCAAGGTGAAGCAGAGCGCCGGCTCGTCCACCACGCACAGCGTCTGCTTCGAGCGCATGCGCCAGAGCGGAGTCGGCGGCAAACTTCTGCCGATCAAACAGACATGCACCTCGCGCGGCAACAGCGGCAGCAGGCGACGGAAGAAAGGCACCATCCATTCGGCGTCGTAAACGAGATGCAGATCGTCAATCACGATCAGGAGCGGCTCGTTCGATTCGAGCAGTTCATAGACGAAATACTCGACGAGCAGCGGCACGTCGTCCGCGCCGATGCCGCCCCCGATGCGCTCCAGAGTCTTCTGCCCGAAGCCGGGCCTCTGTGCGGCGACGCTGGCCGAGAGGTACTGAAAAAAAATCGGCAGTTCCGCGTCCGGCGCGTCCACCTTGTACCACGCGACGCCGCGCCCGCACCCGCGCGCAAAGTCTGCGGCGAGCAGCGTCTTGCCTGTGCCCGCACGCCCCTGCACGATGGTCGAGTTGCAGCAGGCGAGGCTCTCTCTGAGCGTGGACAGGAGTCGTGCGCGCGAGACGCGCGGGAGTTCCATCGGCGGTGCGATCTTGTCTGGAATAAACGGCATCATGTGAGTCTCTGTAACCTTCCCTCCGCTACAGCCGGTGAAGCGCGGCAACATGATTGTCGGACACGATTTACGGGGCGAACCTTTGGTTTTTTCATCGAACGGTCAGTCCGCACGCCTGCGTTAACCTGACCTGTCCGTGAATTTAGAGGAAGGTGCTTGAGAAATTCTTGAGGTTGGATAACAGCTGTTTTTGGCCCGTAATCGCTTGAAAGACGAAGGATTCATCCGCCTTGAAGCAAGAGGTGGGTGGAAAGTTCAGCCGCGCGATTCATTGGGGTAATCGCCCTTAACGGCCCTCGCCGACTAAGCGCTCGACGATAGTGGTGAGTTTATCGAGTCGCTCGTCCACGCGATGATTAATTCGAGACTGCGCCTCAAACGTGCGCGTCACAATCTGCACGAAGTCCGTCTGCATTTGCATATGCTCTCCCAGCAACGTGCCAATCTCGCCGACCTGCTGGCTTAATCCCCTCATCTGCTGGCTCAAGTCCCTCACTTGCTGGCTTGACTCCCTCACCTGCTGGCCTAACTCACTGACCTGCTGACTTATCTTGGCGACTTGCTGGCTTACCTCGGCGACTTGCCTGTTAGTCTGCTCAATCTGCGTATCCATACGAGCCTGACTGTTGAGCAGGAATTCAATGGCCCTTTCCATCTCTTCGTTAGTCATGGTGTTGTCGCCTTCGTTTTAAGTTCCCGACCCATTTCAACGTGTCCTCAAAGCCGGGAGTTCAGCCGAGTTTACGCTGACGCCCCGCGCCGTTCAAGCACCACACGTACGCCGTCGCAGGGACATCACGGGCCGTAGTCCGACGACGTGGCCGGGCGCGAGTCTTAGTCGAAACTTTTGCGCGATTGTCGTAAGGATCAGCACCGGCGCTCCTTAAATTATCGTGGAGCTACTACCCGACTTCAATAAAAC
>JBAVPI010000385.1:0-3872 GCA_049692915.1 Pyrinomonadaceae bacterium | reverse complement strand
GAGTTGGGAGAGGTAGAGGCGGCGTTGTTGAGGCACGAGGGAGTGGAAGCGGCGGCGGTGGTAGTGCGAGGTGGAGCGGGAGGAGAGGGGCAGATGGTGGGGTACGTAGTAGTGAGGGGCGGAGAGGAGGTGAGGAGCGAAGAGTTGCGAGGGCATCTACGAGAGACGCTGCCGGAGTACATGGTGCCGGGGATGTTCGTGCAGGTGGAGCAGATGCCGTTGACGGCGAACGGGAAGATTGACCGTCTCATGCTGCTCGCCTCCGGGACGCAGCGGCCTGAACTAATCAGAGATTTCGAGCCGCCGCAGAATCACGCAGAGGAGGTGCTGGCGCGCATCTGGTCGTCGCTGCTCGGCTTTGAACGCATCGGTCGGCACGACAACTTCTTCGATCTTGGCGGCGACTCGATCCTGAGCATTCAGATCGTCGCCCGCGCCAATCAGGAGGGGTTGAAACTCACGCCTCAACATCTCTTCCAGCACCAGACGATTGCCGAGCTTGTGGCCGTGGCCGGAGTCGCATCGGAGTTGGACGACGATGAGGCGGCGGGGTCTGTGCCGCTGATGCCGGGCCAGACACGCCTCTTCGAGCGGAACGCCGGCAGCCTTCAGCGACTCGTCAACATTGCCTCCTTCGAGGTGCGCCAGCCACTAACGCCGGAGTTGCTGACGCGCGCTTTCGAGCACCTCTTAGTGCGTCACGACGCATTGCGCTTGCGCTTCGTCAACGAAGGCGGGGGCTGGCGACAGTTTCGTCAGGCGCAGGTCGAGGCGTCACCCGTCGCATTCGTCAATCTCTCCGCGCTGCCTGAGCCGGAACAAGAGTCGGCGCTCGAAGCACTCGCGAGCCGGATGCGAGGGGAGTTGAATCCGGCGCACGCGCCTCTGCTCGCCGCAACGCTGGTCGAGTTGGGCGCGGGCAGTCCGAAGCGATTGTTGATCGCCACGCACCGGCTGGTCGCCGACGAAACATCTCTGCGCATCCTGATGAGGGATTTACAAATTGCGTGCGAGCAGCTTGTCGCGAACAGTCCCGTTGACCTCGGTGTTCGACCGCCGGGCTTTAGCCGTTGGGCCGAACGCCAGACCTCAGCCGATGAATCGGCGCGTGAGTTGGACTACCGGCTTGAAATGGCGCGCGCGGCTGAGTCGGCGCAGCAGCCGCTCAACACGGATGACGATATGGATAACAGCACTGCCGTCTCCGGTTCGGCGCGGACGTTTGAACTATCTCTGAGTCCCGACGAGACGCGCGCCGTGCTGCGTCGCATTCCTGCCGAGAGCAAGGTCTCCGCCGACGAGTTACTGCTGACGGCGCTGGCGCAGACGCTCGCGCCACGGACTGACAAGCGCGCGTTGTTCGTCGAACTGGAAGCCAGCGCGCGGCAATGGACGACGGACGGCCTCGACCTTTCAGGCGCAGTCGGACAGTTCACCTCGGTCTTTCCCGTCCGTCTGAGTCTCGACGGCGCGCGCACGCCCGCCGATGAGTTAAAGACGATCAAGGAGCAACTCCGGTGCGTCCCCGGCTTCGGCGCGTCGAGCCATCTGCGGTCGGACGAGCCGGCGGCGGAACGTCTGCGCGCGTTACCCGCGGGGCATGTGCATTACAGATGTCTGGACGATGCCGTCGAGACCCGGCCCGCGTCCGAGTGGTTCAAGCCGACCGCTCTTCCGGTCGGTACGAGCGACGAGCCGGAGGGCGCGAGCACGTCTGCGCTCGAACTGCGTCCGCGCGTTGAAGGCGAGAGGCTGATCTTGAACTGGGCTTCGGGTGGTGAGTTTGCACCGGAAGCGACCGAACAGCTTGCGCGCCATTATCTCGCGACGCTTCAAGCACAGATCAAGCAATGCCTGTCGGCGGGCGCGGCGGGGTTCACGCCGTCGGACTTCCCGACCGCCGGTTTGAGTCAGCAGGAATTGGACGATCTGCTGGCCGAGATAGAGGAATAGAAAAGACCACGCCCCTTTAACGTCAACTTCGCCGGACTCATTTACAGACTTCAAATTTCCAACTTCAACCGGGTGCTGCTATGACTGCCATAAACAAGTCGTCGAACGTCGAAGACATTTACCCTCTCTCCCCGATGCAAGAAGGCATGCTCTTTCACGCGCTCTACGCGCCGCGTGGCGGGGTTTACGTTGAACAGCAAAGCTGGCGTTTCGAGGGGCGGCTCAACATTCCCGCTTTCAAACAGGCGTGGCAAGTGGTCGTTGACCGGCATCCCATCTTGCGCACCGCGTTCATCTACGAGAACCGCGACAAGCCGCTCCAACTGGTGCGACGGCGCGTGCTGCTCGAATGGCAGCATTACGACTGGCGGGCGCTCTCCGACGACGCGCAGCAGCATCAACTCCAACTCTTCCTCCGGGCCGACCGCGAGCGCGGCTTCCAACTCTCGAAGCCTCCGCTGCTCCGGTTCACGCTCATCCGTATAGACGAAGCCACCTTCGAGATCGTCTGGACGCATCACCATCTGTTGCTCGACGGTTGGAGCGAGCCGCTGCTGTTGCGCGAGGTCGGCTACTACTATCAACTGCTCTGTCAGGGTCAAAGCAAAGAACTGGAAAAACCTCGCCCCTTCCGCGACTACATCACTTGGTTGAAGGAACAGGACATGGGCGCGGCGGAGCAGTTCTGGCGTGAACGGCTCAAGGGCTTTACATCTCCGACACCGCTCGGCGTTGATCGCGCGGACGGCGAAGCGACCGCCCTCGAAGGCCAGTTCGGGCAGCATCAAGTGCGTCTCACGCCGGAGGCGACCAGTAAAATTCAAGCCTTCCTGCGGCAGCTTCGCCTGACGATGAATACGCTGTTGCAAGGAGCTTGGGCGCTGCTCCTTAGTCAGTACAGCGGCCACTCGGACGTGGTGTTCGGCGCGACCGTCGCGGGGCGGCCTGCCGAACTGGCAGGTGTCGAGGCGATGATCGGACTCTTCATCAACACCGCGCCGGTGCGTGTGCAAATCCCATCCGGAGAAACCGCCGCCGCGTGGTTGAAGAGATTGCAGGAGCGGCAGGCCGAGGAGCGCCGCTACGAGTACACCCCGCTCGTGCAACTGCACGGCTGGAGTCAGATGCCCCGCGACCGCAATCTCTTCGAGAGCCTGCTGGTGTTCGAGAATTATCCCGTCCCCGGCGTCCGCTTCGGGGCGAACGGCTCTGCTCATGCCGAGAATGGTAATGGCAACGGCAACGGCAGTTACGCGTCCGTAGAACAGCCCCCGAAAGGTGACGTAGAGATGAGCGACGTGCGCGCTTACGCGCAGGCCCACTACCCGCTCACCCTCGCCGCGGGCTTGGTTCCGGAGTTGTTTGTTCGCATACTCTACGATGGCCGCCGCTTCGACCCGCAGACCATCACACGGCTCGGACAACATCTTGAGACGGCGCTCTACGCGCTAACCTCCGAGTCCGACAAACCGCTCCACATGCTCTCGATCTTCACGCAGGCCGAGCGGAGGCAGATGCTGGTGGAGTGGAATCAGACAACCACGGAGTATCCCCGCTCCCTCTGCCTCCATCAACTCTTCTCTCAGCAAGCACGCTCAGCACCCGACCGCCTCGCCCTCTCCTACGACGACTCACAACTCTCCTACGGCGCGCTCGACTCTCTGTCCAACCGGCTCGCCCATCACCTGCGAGCCTCAGGCGCTCGTCCCGGCACAGTCGTCGCGCTCGCCATGAGTCGTTCACTTTCGCTAATCACGGCGATGCTGGCGGTACTCAAGACGGGAGCGGCGTATCTACCGCTCGACCCCTCATACCCACTCTCTCGACGGGCCTTCATGCTGGAGGATGCGGGAGCATGCCTGCTCGTCACCGATGACGGCGGACATGATATGGGCGACGATGTAAGCCATGCTCTGACC
>JBAVPI010000384.1:0-2885 GCA_049692915.1 Pyrinomonadaceae bacterium | reverse complement strand
TTCTGGAGCACGTCGCGCACGAGAGCGCGCACACGTTCGCGTGTGGATTGTTCGTCGGGCATAAGATTCAAAACAATCTGCGGTCGGCAATCGGCTCAACCCGATTGGCGGCTGCGCTCTTACATTTGACCTGTGTGCAAAGCTCTCTTAGTATGTCGCACCACGAGCCGCGCACGCAAACGCGACGCCGTGCGCGACGCTCTCGCGTCAATTCATCAACATCTTTCGTTTACAGATTGGAGGCCGCGTCTTGTCTTCATCATCAGCCCGCATCGTATCCGAGTTCAGCAATCCGAACCTTGAGCCGCTTTTTACCGGCGAACAAATCCAGACGCGCATCGGCGAACTGGGCGCGGAGATCGCGCGCGACTACGCGGGGCAGAATCCTCTGCTGCTCGGCGTTCTGAAGGGCGCGTTTATTTTTCTAAGCGACTTGATGCGCGCCGCGGATATGCGACTCGGCGTCGAGTTCATGGCGATTTCGAGTTACGGGGCAGGAACGCGCACGTCCGGCGAGGTAAAGATCGTCAAAGACCTCGACGTGCCGATTGAGGGACGCGATATCCTCGTCGTCGAAGACATCGTGGACACAGGGCTGACGCTCTCCTACCTGCTCGCGAATCTTCACTCGCGCGGCGCGCGTAGCGTCAAACTCGCCGCGCTGCTCGACAAGTTCGAGCGGCGCGAGCGCGAGGTGAAGATTGATTACCTCGGCTTCCGCATCCCAGACGCTTTCGTCGTCGGCTACGGCCTCGACTTCGCCGAACGCTACCGCAACCTGCCCTACATCGCGATTCTCAAAGACCCGGCGCAGGACTGAGAACAGCAAGCCTCATGGAATCTACTGTCTGCGGTCGTCCTTAAATTGTCGTCAGAAAACTCGCGCACGCAGTAAGTTGAAGGCCGGTGTTGTCCGGCCAAATGCTAAGAATAATGAGAGATATGCCTTAGATTTAGGCGAAAACCGCAACCGGAACCGGACGTTCGACCGCGATATTGGCCCGATGTTGCTTGATGCGTTCAAGTTCATGCAGAGTCTGTGCGGTCAGGTAACTTACTCCGCAATGAGGGCATGAGATGGTGGGAACATTTTCGATCACAAGCAAGTCAGACCCTTTGCCGTAGCTTCTCGTCACGAAGCGAAGCCGCGCGCCGCCCTGACCGCAAACATCGCAAGCTTCTTCGACACTGTGATCTTCACTGCTCAACATACACGGTGATGATAACCAACTTACCTGTCAGACTCAACTTCGATACGACCACTGCACTGTCCCCCTCGATTGACCGACCCCTGACAAGATATTTCCATTCCCCCGTCTCTGCATCTTCTTGCCGTTCGACGATCTGCCCTGTCACGATGACATGCTCAACATCAAAGATAGTTAACCCATCCCCATCCATCTCTTCTTCGGCATGAATTGTCATCACATAGTGAAGCGCGCGTACCCTTTCACGCATTTGATCGAGGACTTGCTTAAACATAATCGGCTGGAGATGTGATGCTCAAGGTCGCCTTGTTCAGCGTACTCACAAGAGCCGTCGCAGAAAACTCGCGCCCGCCGGTAATTTCAAGCCGAAGTTGTCTGCGATGGTCTGCCCGATGTCGGCGAGCGACTCTCTGATCTGCAAATCAACACCGGCGTGTGCGCGCCTGCCGTAGGCGATGACGGGGACGTACTCGCGTGTGTGGTCTGTGCCACGGTAAGTGGGGTCGTTGCCGTGGTCTGCGGTGATGATGAGGAGGTCTGTGTCGCGCATCGCGGCTTCGATTTCGGGAAGTCGCGCGTCGAAGTGTTCGAGAGCGCGTGCGTAGCCTTCAACGTCGCGCCGGTGGCCGTAGAGCATGTCGAAGTCCACGAGGTTCGAGAAGACGAGGCCGCGCGTGTCGCCCTTGAGCGCCTGAATCGTCGCATCAATTGACTGGTTGTTATTTTTGCCGGGAAGGTCTGCGGTGACTCCCAACGAGTCGTAGATGGATGCGATCTTGCCGATGGCGACCACGTCGAGTCCGGCATCGGACAACATCGGCAGCAGATTTTCGCGCGGCGGCGGGACGGCGTAGTCGTGACGATTTTCGGTGCGCGTGAATGCGCCCGTCTCGCCGACGAAGGGACGCGCGATGACACGTCCCACCTCATGCTCGCCGCGCAGGATGTTGCGCGCAGATTCGCAAATTTCGTAAAGGCGCGAGACGGGGATGACGCCTTCGTGCGCGGCGATCTGGAAGACCGAATCGGCGGAGGTATAGACGATGGGCTTGCCCGTGCGGACGTGTTCCGCGCCGAGTTCCTTGATGATCTCTGTCCCTGACGCAGGGATGTTGCCGAGCACGCCGGGCACACCCGTCTCCGCGACGAAGCGCGCGAGCACATCCGCGGGGAAGCCCTGCGGGTAGGTGGGGAATGCCTCGTCGAGAACGATGCCCGCCATCTCCCAGTGGCCGGTCGTGGTGTCCTTGCCGTTCGAGCGCAAAGCGCAACGCCCGTATGAAGCGCGCGGCCCTTCGACCGGCGGCACGCCTTCGAGCGGGCGAATATTGCCGAGGCCGTAAGCCCCCAGATTCGGCAATCTGAGTTGTCGCGAGGCGCAGATGTGACCGAGCGTGTCAGAGCCTGCGTCGCCCCACGCAGCGGCATCGGGCATCTCGCCCATGCCGAGACTGTCGAGAACAATTAAAGTAATGCGTTCAAAAGCGCCGTCTGTGTGCTGCTGCATAGAATGTGCGAGAGCCTTTCTCCGGTTAACGTGCGACGACTCTTGAGCCGCTCGCTGTTGTTGCTGGAAGAGCCAATCTTATCACGCACCCGAAATCGTCGGAGCGCGTCGGCCTCATGTTGAAGCACCAAACACGGAGACGCGTTGAAAGAGAGTCAGTGCGTCTGCGG
>JBAVPI010000383.1:0-4740 GCA_049692915.1 Pyrinomonadaceae bacterium | reverse complement strand
GATGGCCCCTGTGGCGTCGCGTCCGGCGATGCCCGCAGGCGCATTCCTGATTGGCGGGGGCGGTGGCGGCGTCGAATGGCGCGTGCGACGACTTCTCACGTTGGCTTCAACACTCAGCGGGACGAATAACGCCGCAGCATTGCTGCCGAGACTGATTGTCTGGGGCGGCCTGTGTCTCGCCGCTTTCGCGCCGGTCGTCATCATCGCCGCGGCCAGCCCTCAAGTTCTCTCGACGACGCATGCTGCGATTGAGTTCGTCGTCGCGGCGCTCGGATAAGCAAGCCGTTCGCCGAAATTCTTTTCGTAAACACTCGCCCCGCTCGCTCATCTCTACGCACACGACTCGACGTGGCGGCGAGTTTTTGCTCCCGCACAACTGAATTGTAATGACAATGCAACGATATACTCCTGCCGGGGGGTTATGATGCTTTGCGCTTTGATAACGAAGCGTTCCGGCCCCGCTCTCCAGCTTCATCAAATATCACGTATGACATCGGCAGTTATCCGCCTGACTGCGTTTCGACAGGTCTTTTTTTTGTCAGCCGCGGCGCGAAGCACCGACACCTCAGTCGGGTGATGTCGCACCGGGCCAGTGGAGAAGTATTG
Source organism: Pyrinomonadaceae bacterium (assembly GCA_049692915.1). Classification (GTDB taxonomy): domain Bacteria; phylum Acidobacteriota; class Blastocatellia; order Pyrinomonadales; family Pyrinomonadaceae; genus JAIVJG01. The sequence continues at coordinate 4,134 of JBAVPI010000383.1, read as the reverse complement.
ATGTTCAAAATGAACAGGTCGTCAAAAGTCGAACCATCAGAGGAGATGGATGCGGCGGCGAAAAACATCGCGCACGAAGCCCCGCCCGCTCCGGTCGCGCCCTTCAAGTCGTCGCCCGCGTCCGAGGCTTCAGGCGCACAGGCCCGACCGGAAGTCCCGCGGCCCGCTACGACGCGCGCCGTCTCGGAGAGCGAAGCTCTGGCGCGCGACATTAAAGAAGGCGTCTTGAGCGGCTTCGTCGGCGGCAGCACCAAGCTTACGGGTGAAGCGAATTTCAAAGGCATGCTGCGCATTGACGGGCGCTTCACCGGTCAGATTAATTCCGAGAAGGGCACTCTCATCGTCAGCACGGGCGGCCACGTCGAGGCCGACATCGAAGTCGCGGAGGCGCGCATCAACGGCACGATTCACGGCGACATCACGGCCAGCGTGCGCATCGAGTTCGGGCGGAGCGCACAGGTTTTCGGCAATATCAAAACACCCGCGCTCGTCATCGAAGACGGTGCAATTTTTGAAGGCAGTTGCTTCATGAACCAACAGCGTTCCGTCACCGACAAGTCGCGCGGGAGCGAGACGCGGAAGGTACAGGAGATGCGCGCCGCACCGCATTCCGCTCAAACGGAACAGCATGTCGCTGCGACCGCCCCAAGCGCGCACGAAATTGCGAGTTGAAGAGATTGCGATCTTCACGCGTTACCGACGCGAAAAAATAGTGTCTGGAAATAAACGTGGTTTGATGTTAGTCTGATTTAGCAGCCGCGAAGTGTGTCGCCGCCCCCGGCGAGACCTTCGCGATGATCCCCTTCTTCCGATAAGGAACTCCATGAAATTTATCCCCCGGCTCGTTCTTTGCTCTCTGCTGTGCATCGTCGGAGCTTCTCAGGCTTTCGCGCAAAAGCGTTTCTGTCCCGTAGCCCCGCCATCCCCGTTCAAACACAGCGGCAAGATCGTCACCAGTTTCGACTCGTCCACGAATAATATGCGGACGACGCTCGAACACCCGCGCGTGCTCGGCAAGGGGACGGATGCGATCTATCTCTCCGCGACTTTCATTCACCAAGACCCGCGACGTGCCTCCGCGCCGACGATGGACGTTATTTTCATCTCCACTTCGGCCCTTCCCAAATACCGCGAGACGCATCAGCTCGCCATCTTCTGCGACGGCAGGCAACTCCACTTCAACCAGCCCGCGCGCTACGTGTCGCAGTCGGACGGTCAGGGCACGATTTACGAAGCTACACGAATCACACTGCCCTACGAAGACGTGCTGGCGATCACGAGCGCGAAGAAAGTAACCGCCCGTCTCGGACTGACTGATTTAGAGTTGACCAACAATCATCTCGAAGCCCTCCGTGAACTTTTCAGCTTGATGGCCCCTTCGCCCGGTCGCTGGCGCGCCGAGTAAAAGAGATACAAAAAAGGTCACAGGCAAATGTGAAGAAGAAACTGCCGCTTCATCTTCACATTTGCCTGTAACTTTTTTTGCTTCAACTTATCGCGTATATCCGGTGGGATGGAGAATCTCTCCCTCGCCCACATCGGAGACGATGCGAACCTTGTGAAACCCTTTGTCTCCGTGCGTCGAAAGATATGTAAGCGCGAACTGTTTGGAGAGAAGCGAGTTGATGTCGCGCAAAGACGGCTCGAAGTTGACGGGCGTGTCTATGCCGCGCAGGAAAGCCCGCCCGCCCGTCTCAGTCGAGAGACGATCAAGCGCCCCCTGACCGTTGCTGATGAGCGTCCGGTTCGCCCCCCCGGCGGTCGGCGCGTAGATCGCATAGACGGCTGCGCCGCGCCGTTGCGCCTCATTGATGGCGCGCTGTAAATCCGTGCTCTGTGTGGGCAGAGAGCTTTCGAGTCCGCGCGAGATGTCAACGCCGTCGCTGACGAGCAGAACGGCACGCCTGCCGACCGGCTGCGACTCGAAACGCTTAATCGCGTCGCGCGTCTCAGCGTAAGGGTTGTAGGGCGCAACGGTGGGTGAGCCGATGGGAACACGTAACGACTTGGCGGCCCTTTCAAGATCAGTCGTGAACTTCTGTCGAACCTGTAACGCGCCGACCCGCAGATAACCGACCATGACGCGCGAGCCGGGCGGTAGCCGACGGATGAAATCAGCGATGTCTTTCAACTCGTTGCCGACCGTGGACACGAGGTCGTCCTGTATCAATATCTCAAGCGTCAAAGGAGAGCGTGGCGCGCCGCGCGTGGCGAGTATCTCCTGCTTCTCACCGTCCTCCAGAACCGTGAAAACGTCTATATACTGCAACTCCGGCTGCGCCTCGCGTTTTTCAGGCAAGCGCAGGGTGACGGGAATCGTGATCGCCTGAACTGCGCCGCGCCTGCCGCCGTCGCCTTCGCCGCTCTCCGTCGTCGCCTTCTGCGCACCGACGCTGGCGCTAAGAGAACCGACTATTATGAGCAGCAAAATCGTGACCGGCAAAGCTGTCAAAAACTTTTTCCTGATGTCTCTCATCACTTCTCCTGCGCGTTGACGTTCGTCGGGCATTTACCGTCTCATTATATCCCTTCACAGGCCGGAGGCGTTATCTTTGGCGATGCTTCCTTGATGCCGCGCGTTCGTGTTAGGGTTGCGGGGAATCAAACGGCTTCATAAACTGCGTTTCGATAAAGTTTCGACGGGAATATTATCATCCCGTGACGGGCGGCGAGTGTATTTGATGAGTGATCTGCGGCAGAGCGAGAGATTGACCGCCGGCGAGCGCATGACCGCCGCATTCCTGCGCTGGGCACCGTGGCTCGCTTTCTTCATCGTCGCGCTTCCCCTCCCTGCCTATTTCCTCCTGCGCTACTTCGCGGCGACGGAAGAGCAGGCCGTTTACATGCTTCTCACGCTTAGCTCCCTCGCAGCCGGTTCAATCGCCGGTCTCGTCGTCGCGCTCGTTTTTCTGTTCTACAGAATGCGTTGGTTAAAGAGACTCCGCGACAGGCTGGCGGCTGACGGCGTGACGGCGGGCGAACTGTTCTGGTTCAAGTCGGAACTGACGAGTGCGGAGCGACGCACGCTGGCACAGATGAAGAGCCGTCATCCACTCCTCGCCGACGCTTACGGAGAGACGTTGGCCGCGCGTGTCACGGCGGCGCGCGTGCTCGCCAGTAGCCGCCGCGAAGCCGTTGCCGTCGAGGGACGCCTTCTTCGTGCTTCACGCCTACAGGACTCCGGCAGCGCCGCTCTCTTGAAAGACTTGCAGGACGACCGCACGCGGCTCGAACGCGTCACACGTCAGGCGTCGGAACAGAGCGCAGGGTTCGAGACGCGTTTGCAGATGATCGAAGCCCTCGCCAGCCGGGACGCGAGCGAGTCTGAAATTGAGCGCGCCCTTCTGCGACTCAACACGGCGCATGAATACGAACCGCTCGCCCTGACCAACGCACAGATGGAACGTGCCGCACGAACGGAAGTGGAAGATGACTTGCAGGGCACTGAGTCCGCCACGAACGATTAGACACTCAAGCTCCGCCCGTCGCGTCCGAATCAATTCTCAATCATTCGCTTCGTTCTTCAAAATCAGCCAGTTGATAAACGCCGTCTGAGACGCGCACAGCATAACCTTCTTTCACGAGCGCATGATTGCCGAGGCCCGCGTCGGGTCGTGAGAGGCCCGACGCTTTCGCCAGTTCACCGCGCAACGTCAAACCCGCGCCGTCGAGAAAGGCCCGCGCGACTTCCTTCAAAGCCACTTCGCGCGTGACCTTTCGCGCCAGCTCTTGCGGAAAACGGCCCTCCGGCAATGTCCAGACGTAAGTGAACCACGGTTCGTACAAAACCTCTCCGGGGATGACCTTCAACCCTCTCTGCAACTCGTCCAAGGCGCGCGTGAATCGTGCGCGGTCGTCAATCCCCGCGTCCTTGCGCAAGTCCGCCGTCGCCATCTCCCATTCGCGCCGCAGCACTCTTAAGACGGCGCGTGCCTCCGCCGATAACGTCTCTGCCTCTTTCCTTCGCGCGATGCCCCACAGCGCGTTGAAGTGTGGAATCAAACGCGGCGCGACGAACATGGAGCGGCCCTTCGTGAGCTTCGCGTAATAAACCCGTCCCCTACGCATGACCTCGTCCTTGATGCGCCACGCGAGGCTGCTCTCAAGGTCTTTCTGGACGTTACGCGGCATGTG
>JBAVPI010000382.1:0-2062 GCA_049692915.1 Pyrinomonadaceae bacterium | reverse complement strand
AGTATGCGACGAGCCGCGGGCGCGCCGAGTTCAGCGGCAACCTCTTCGGCGCGGGCACGGATGCGAGGCACGACGGCAACGCTTATCGCGTCGAAGTCGAGCAGCCGTTGCCTTACAAAGAGGCGGTGGTTCGCGCGCAGTACGCGCGCGCCGACGAAAATTTCCTGAACCCCTTCGGCGGCAGCGTCACGCCCGGCTCCGCGCGCGCCGACGTGTCGGTCGAGATGAAAGTGCGTCCCACTTCGCGCGTGCGCTTCGGGCTGATGGAAGAGCGCAACAAGACCGCGAACGTCTCGAACAGTCGCACGACCGGCTCGCTCCTCTGGTCTGAAAGCTTCGGCGAACGCCTGCGCGCCTCCTTCGGCTACGACTTCCGGCGTTACCGCGACGACCTCGGCGGGCGCGAGACCGACTCGAACCTTCTCAGCGTCGGCGCGCAGTGGCAGGCGACCGATAAGCTCGAACTCTCCGCCAAGCGCGAGCAGAATCTCGGCGAGGCCGACCCGACCTACCCGAACCAGACGACGCTCGCGGCCAACTATCAATGGAATCAGTTCACGCGCCTGTTCTTCACGCAACGACTCGCTTCCGCGCCCATCGTTCCCATCAGCGACGCGGGCGCGAGCGGGTTCGCCTCCATCGGCTCGCGCCGCGAGACGGCCATCGGCATCGAGACGCGGCTCGGCCACAACACGAGCCTCAACACGCGCTATCAACTTGAGAACGGCATCAACGGCGCGGACAGCTTCGCCGTCATCGGCCTTCAGAATCGCCTGCCCGTCAACAAGCAACTCGCGCTCGACCTCGGTTACGAGCGCGGCTTCCACCTCGCGGGCAGCGGCGAGAGTTTCAACAGCGGGCACATCGGTTTCTCTTGGCAACCGGCGGAAAACTTCCGCACGACGGGCCGTTACGAGTTGCGCGACCGTGGCGGACTCGGCACGGTGCTGACGCTCGGCGTCGCCGGAAAAATTTACGACAACGTTACGTCGCTCGGACGTTTCCAGATGTCGCACACGAACTTCGCCGGTCGCGACAATTCGTCCATGAGCGCGACCGCCGCCGTCGCATGGCGTCCGCTGGAATCCGACAGGGAAGGCTTGCTGCTCAGCTACACGCGCCGCGACCTGACGCAGGACAACGGCGACGGTCGGGATCGGACGCGCGACCGCTCGGACGTGCTCTCGGCTGACGGCTACTATCAATTATCGCGCGACCTCGAACTCTACGGTCGCCTCGCTCTCAAGTTCGGCGACACGGGGACGGCTGATCTGGCACGCGTCTCGACGCTCACTTACATGACGCAGGCGCGCGCCGTCTATCGTCTGGGCCGCTACCTCGACCTCGCGGGCGAGACGCGCTGGCTCGTGCAGCCGACGACGCGGACGCAGCGCACATCTTACGGCGCGGAACTCGGCTACTGGGTGATGCCGGACTTGCGCGTCGGCGGCGGCTACAACTGGACGGGCGCGACAGAGCCGTTTAATAATTCGGCGGCGGGCGCGCGTCGCGGTTTCTACTTCACGATCTCGTCGAAACTCTCCAACCTCTTCGACCTGTTCGGCACTTCGCGCGAAGGGCTAACGACGACCGACACGAACGACAAACAGGATATGGCGAAGGAGCAACCGTGAGTCAGCGGGCGGCGCACAGTTTATCCGCCGGCTTTTTATCCGGCAAAGGACTCGGCCTCGCGCTGCTCTTGGTGCTGGCGCTGGCGCGCACGGCCTCGGCCACCGTCAACGTCTATCAGATTCGCGGCACGGCTGATTTCGGCATCTACGTCGTTGACTTCGCGGGCGGCAACGACCAGCGGATCATCGGCGGCAGTTATCTCGGCGGCAGTTCCGCCACGCTCGCGCAACGTCCGAGCGACGGCATGCTCTTCTACGTCGTCAACGCCACCAACCCGCAAATTTACACCTACAATCCGGCCACGCCGGGCATCGCGCCCGTAGCTCTGCCGAACACACTCGGCGCAGGGATCGCCGGTTCGTTCCGCATGGCCTTCTCGCCCGCGGGCACGCTCTACTATTTCCCGGACGGCGGCACTATCTACACC